>CAZREC010000077.1:0-11971 GCA_964599025.1 uncultured Muribaculaceae bacterium
CAAGGGTTCGACTCCCTTATTCTCCACAGGTAAAAATCAAAGAGTCAGACATCGTCTGGCTCTTTTTATTTTATTACATTAATTCTGTAATTAATTTTAGGGAATTCTTACCTTTATGTTCTATATTAGTATTGTATATGGTATTAAACTGGAGCAAGACTAAACAACTGCCAAACGAGAAACTTTTTGAAGAGATATATAGAAAACACTTCAAAAAGGTGTTATTCTTTGCACATAGATACATGAATGACCAAGAAAAAGCTGAAAACATAGCGCAAGATGTTTTCCTTGCTTTATGGGGACAAATGGAAGTTCTGGATGAAAATGGCGAAATTTTACCTTTCCTGTTTGTTCTGACGAAATACAGATGCCTTAATTTGCTTAGAAGGGAGAAGTATCATGAAAAATACACAAAAAGTATGGTTACAGACTATGATATCTCCATCACAGCCTTATCGGATGTTAGCTCAACAAATCTATATTATTCTGATTTAGAAAGTATGGTTCAGACGGCTATTGAGAAAATGCCTCAGAAAGTCAGGGAAACATTTATCTTTAGCCGGTTTAAGAATTTAAAAAATAAAGAGATTGCGGGGTTACAAAATATTTCCGAAAAAACTGTAGAGTATAGATTGTCATGTGCATTTAAGGTTTTAAGGAAAATATTCAAGGATTACGTTTACTTAGGTTTTCTTTATTTAAATTTTGTTCTTTTTAGTAATTGAGTTAATATGAAAAAAAGTATTCTGATAAAATATATCAAAGGCGAACTTACAGCAAATGAAAGAAACGATGTGCTGGAATGGGCCTCAAAAGATAAGGCAAATGAGTTATATATTGCCAGACTCAAAAATTTGCACATATCGCAGAATTTACCACAGGAGGAGGCTACTCAGGAGGAGGTTGACAATATGTTGTCAATCATTAGAAAAAAACAATCAGAAAATATAAAAACGGATAATACCAAATATTTCAAAATAAATAAAAAATATTTCTGGAGAGCAGCATCAATAATTCTTCTGGCAATTGTTCCAGGTATTTACGCACTAAGTTTCTTAAGAAAGGAGCATAATATTGAACGGCTGTTAACAGATGTTTATGTAAAAGCACTTAAATATAAAAATGTAAAACCCTCAAAGATACTCTATACTCCCAAGGGTGTCAAAGCTCGTTTATTACTTCCAGACAGCTCTCAGGTTTGGTTAAATTCTGATACATGGATTGAATATCCAGACACTTTTGACTCATTAGTAAGAAATGTCACTATTTCCGGAGAAGCATATTTCAACGTTGTGAAAAATCCGCAGCGGCCTATGGTTGTCCGG
The DNA here is from genome assembly GCA_964599025.1 of uncultured Muribaculaceae bacterium. Lineage (GTDB taxonomy): Bacteria > Bacteroidota > Bacteroidia > Bacteroidales > UBA932 > Bact-08. The sequence continues at coordinate 1,326 of CAZREC010000077.1, forward strand.
ACAACAAAAGGATTTTCCATTGAAGTTCTGGGAACGGAATTTAACATTAAAGCGTATGATAATGATAACAGTGCCCAAGCAACTCTTTTCAGTGGTGAAATTAACCTGCTCCGTGAACAAGACAATAAAATTTTAAGCACAAAAATAACGCAGAATCAAACGGTTATAATTAATACTGAGTCTGCTGGCATGAATGTTTCTAAAGTTGTAAAAGAGACACCTTCGGATGACTCTGCATGGAAAGAGGGAAAAATAATATTTGATGCCACTCCTGTTTCTGAGTTTATAAAAACGCTGGAGAGATGGCATGGTGTTGAGTTCATAGTTAAAGATAAGGAAATTATGAATTACAAAATCACTGCTACATTTAATTCCGAATCAATAGTACAGATCATGGATTTGATCCAACTGACCTCTCTGATAAAGTATGAGGTTCAGAATAGAAAAGTTATTCTTAGAAAAAAATATTAGGGATAATGTTTTTTGGTGTTCTTTAACTATTGTATAACCAAAGAACATAATTATGAATTTAATCAGAAAAAAACTTTATCAGAGGCTTTTGCCATTAATTCTGATATGTTTTGTGACAACTCTATCGGTTAATGCACAAAACATTAACATTAATTTTAAGGATGCTCCAATAAAAAGTATTCTTAAAGAGATTACCCGGCAAAGTGGGTACACATTTGTATATTCCGATTTACTTAAAGAGGTCGAGAATAAAATCTCTATCAATTACACAAAAAAAGATGAAGGTATAGAACCTCTTCTAAAGCAGATTTTTTCGGGGACAAAAGTTACCTGGAATGTTATTGGCAAGCAAATAGCACTTGTCAGCGGGCTTAAGGAAGGGAGTAAAAGTCCAGGTTCATTCCTCCTGAAGGGTATTGTAAGGGATGATTTGAATGAGCCAGTTCCTGGTGTAACAATACAGAACAAGGCTAACGGAAAAGTTACTATTTCCGGAATAGACGGTTCATATAATATTGAGGCAAAGGAGGGAGATCAGATTCTTTTTGCTTTTATGGGAATGGCTGACTATGTACTTCCTGTAGGAAAAAGTAACTCAGTCAACATTCTGTTAAAACCAGACGTTATTGATCTAAAAGATGTGGTTGTTACTGGTTATCAGACCATCTCTAAAGAGAGGGCACCGGGCTCCTTCAGTACAGTGGGGATAGAACTGCTTAATAAACCATCTACATCATTGGAACAGAGCATAATAGGGAACGTGTCAGGTATACAGATAGTGAACAAGGCATACAGAGGAAGGGAAGAGGGGTTTATTATCAGGGGACAAACATCTCTGGGGGCAAACTCAAATCCACTTATAATTGTTGATGGATTTTCTATTGAGGGATCAATTTCTTCTATCAATCCAAACGATATCGCCTCAATTACAGTACTTAAAGATGCATCTGCTGCCTCTATCTGGGGAGCGAGATCGGCAAATGGTGTTATCGTTGTAACAACTAAAAATCCTCAAAAGAGTAAACAAAGTAAGGTAAATATTGAGTTAAACGCCTTTGTTAAGTTTTCCGGGAAGATGGATCTGGACTATGCCATTCCTCTTGCATCAAGTGCTGAGACTATTGAGTATGAAAAGATGGGATTTGAATCAAATTTTTTCAAACTTGGTTCTCCGATTGGAAACAACTACTCAAGCTCTCTCTATTACAGCTATGCAAGGATGTACTCTCAGGCTGTTGTTGCGATGAACGAGAATCGTCTTGGAATATTTAACGGAAACCTGAATACAGAATTACAAAGATTATCATCACTGGACAACAGGGATCAGATAAAGAAATATCTTTTAAACTCACCTGTAACACAACAATATAACCTGTCAATTTCTGGTGGAACCGAAAAACTTACAAACATTCTCACCATAATGTATGACAAAAATCTTGATGACTTCAAAGGGAATGACAGACAGAGATATACTTTTAACTACAGGACTAAAATTGATCTTTTTAAATGGCTGGAACTTAGTGTAGGTTCGATGTACCAGTATAATAAAAGCAATAACAATGGACTTACTCTCGCCGAAATTGCACTGATGTCTCCATATGATATGCTCCTTGATGCCGATGGTAAATATTTAAGCGTACAGAAGGATCTATATCTCCCTATAATTGACCGTTATATCACTCAAAAAGGTGTCAAATTCCCTTACAATGACTGGACATATAATCCACTTCAGGAGATGAGGGGTCGTGACATTTCAACTATTTCAAGCTATGGAAGAGTTCAGGCCGGATTAAAGTTTAAAGTAATCAAAGGATTGACATATGAGTCAAAATTCCAGTATGAAATAATGAACGACAGTTATAAAAAGCTCTATTCCGAAGATACATATCAGGTAAGATTTAATGTAAACTACAACAGTCAGTGGAATGGAAGTCCAACTACAGCAGTTAAACAGAACTACGCAAGAGGAAAAGCAATATCTGAAGCATATAATAAGCTTGATGCATGGAACTTTAGAAATCAGATCAATTACGATCGTACTTTTTATAACAAACACTCCGTATCAATTATTGCAGGTACAGAGGTAAGCGAAAGGTTATATCAAACAGTTTCATACCCTTTGATGTACGGATTTAATAGTGAATTGTTAAGTGTTACATCGCCTATAAATGGAATAACTTCTCCTTCGAACCCTATATATAATATGTTTGGTAGTTCTACAAGTATTAGTTATCCTTCACCTTCGAGAACATATTCAGTAGATAAATATTTCTCTGTTTACGGAAACGCCTCTTATACATACAATGATAAATATACTCTATCGGGGAGTGTCAGAACAGATGCCTCAAACCTTATATCATCTGACCCAACTATAAGGTATTCACCCTTCTGGAGTGTAGGATTGTCATGGAATATGGGTAAAGAGTCCTTCATGAATGATGTCGATTTTGTTAACCGACTCGCACTGAGAGCTACCTATGGATTCAATGGTAATGTCGATAAATCTACATCTGTAACACCACTTATTTCAGTTTGGGGTCAAAATCAGAATTATGGTACCGGATACGGAACTATTTCAAACTATGGTAACCCTTATTTAAGTTGGGAAAAGACCGGAGCACTAAATTTTGGGATCGATTTCTCTATACTCAACAACAAAATTTCCGGTAAAATAGACTACTACAACAAACAGGGCCGTGACCTTATTTCAACCGTCTCTATTGCTAACGTTTATGGATCGGACTACCAGAACATTAATGCGATTTCCATGTACAATAAAGGTTTTGAGTTAACAGTAGGAAGTAATCTTCGTAAAGGTGTTTTTAGTTGGAATGGAACCTTAAATGTTGCTTATAACAAAAATAGGATAACCAAACTTTTCAAAAGTAAATCTACACTTGCTAATCGTATTTATGGACCCGGATCAGGATGGCAATATGCCGAAGGATATGATGCAAACACATACTGGGCTTTTAAATACGGAGGTATTCAAAGTATAGGAGGTATTATGCAACCTGTTATTGTAGATAAAGATGGAAAAAATCCCCGGGCAATGACCTCAAGCAACACCTCGTTTGATTCATATAATTATCTTATTGGAAGCGGCACATATGTGGCACCGCTGGTTATCGGAATGAACAACTCATTTAAATATGGCGATTTTAATCTGTCGTTTATTTTAACCGGTTATTTTGGACATAAATTCAAAAGATTAGGTTTTAACTATCCTACAATGACAAGAGGAAACGGGAATATAAACAAGTACTATGATGAAATTAAAAATTGTGATCCTAACGAATTTATTCCCCTTCCATCTAACGGAACTTACCCTAGTCAGATTGCCAGCTATGCAGACTATCTGAGCAACATTATTGTATCAGCTGCAAATATTCGTATTCAGGAGATAAATTTAACTTATGATGTTCCAAAGAGAGTTCTTGCAGCAATAAATATGAGTGGAATCTCTGTTTACGGGCAATTAAATAATGTTGGTGTGATTGCATTCAATAAATATGGACAGGATCCATTCTATCCAATGGGTTCGTACAAACCAGGGGTATCATACACATTTGGAGCAAAAATAAATTTTTAACAATGCAGATATGAAAAGAATTTTATATATATACTTTTTGGCATTTCTTCTTATACTGAATGCCTGCAATGATTTTCTGAGTGAAAGACCTACAAAATCATCATCAATAGTACCTTCAACGATTGCCGATATGGAGACCATTCTGGTTGGGATTTGGCGCTCTGACAATGTGTCACCGTACCATATTTTCGGAGGTGGTGACATCGAACTGAATGCTGAACTTGAAAGAAGATTACCAGGTTCTTACCCAATTTATTTCGTTCAGGCAGGAACCTGGGAAAGAGAGATCAGTGGCACAAACAAGGATTATATGTGGATGTACAGGTATCAGAATATATTCAGATCCAATATGGTATTCTATTATATTGATAATATTAGTGCTACTGAAGAGCAACGGCAGTATATTAAATCAAAAGCATCTTTCAGAAGGGCCTATTCATATATGGAACTGTTAAATATTTATACACTTCCATATAATCAGGCTAATCTCAGCGAACCGGGTTTGGTATTAACCGATAAGATCGGATTTGATTACTCCCTAGAGAGAGCTTCTCTAAAAGAAACTTATGATTTTATTGAAAAAGATATTAAAGAGGCTCTAAAAATTACGGTTGAACTTAATGCAAAATTTGGACAAGGTTCTAATTACAGAGTAACTAATGCATCGGCAAATGCATTGGCAGCCAGGTTTTACTTAATGAAACATGATTATGCAAATTCTAAGAAATACGCACAGGCAGCACTTTATAAATACGGGGTATCCAATATTATGGATTACAATCAGATCGGATACTCGACAAGAGTAGATAATGGATCTATAACTATTGATGGTAAAGTAATTAACTTTCAGGTAAAATATCCAAACACACAATTCAATTATGACCTTATAAATCAATGGACCGAAGATTATTTTTTAAGTTCAACAATGACCGGATTTTCGGCATCCTCTCTTATTGATATAATACCATCTAAGTCGCTTATTGCAAATTTTGAAACAGATGGTGGCAGCGCTTATGATGCAAGATGGAAATACTTTTATGTTAAAAACTATTTTTATCTGAATAATAAGCCAATTGATGTTCCTGCTTATCTTAAACCCAGAAACTACTGCATAACAGTACCCGAAATGCTTCTAACAGTTGCAGAGTGCGAAGCAAGAGCAGGAGATTTCAATAAGGCAATACAACTTGTAAATCAATTACGTGCAAAAAGAGTTGATCCTGCCGGAACTGTAAACCCCACGGCTGCAAATAAAGATGAGGCTATTGCAATAGTAATTCGTGAAAGACGCAGAGAGACAGGTCCTTTTAACAGACTTTTTGATGTAAGACGTTATAACAGCAACGAATACGCCGGTGATGATATCACTGTTGAACAGGAGTTTTATTCATATTCTGCTCTTAGTGTAGACTTGTCTTCTCCCGTAAAAAAATATCAGCTGAAACCTGGAGACAGAAAATATGCTGCTTTAATCCCTGCTGACGATATACTTGCCGGAAATGGAGAAATAAAACAAAACACATATTAGGGAAAAACTTATAAAGAAACATTATGGATAAACCCTGTCTGATTTGTTATTAGACAGGGTATCTTTCAATTAGAAAATAGAATTTAAGTTTAATCTAAAAAGTAATAAAGATGAAAAAATTATTCTATAAAAATTTATTGATTCTTTTAACTCTTATCAACACAGGATTGCTTTTTGCTACTCCTGCTGGCTACACTTTAAATTGTACGGTTAAGGGTAAAGATTCAGGGAAGCTATTTCTTGACAGGTTTGATATGCAAACAGGGACAAACATTCGGGATAGTACGCTTATCATCAGTGGTAAGTGTACCTTTAAAGGTATTGTAAATGATGCTTTTTATGCTGCTCTGTCAGACGGAGACATTAAGAACTACAATAATCTTAATACAACCGGAATTTTTATTGACGCATCGGTAATGGAGGTTTCTCTTGAATGGGGAAATTTCAAAAATATCAACATTACCGGATCACCTTTAAATGATATAGTAAATAAGTATAACGAGCTTCAAAAGCCATTAATTAAGAAAAGAGCGCAGATAACCAAGATAATAAATTCAAGTGCCGACTCTTTGGCAAAAGCTGAGGCTAACAGTGAGATGAGCCAGTTAAGGAGAGAGTCCGAAGAGATTGATCATAATTTTATTATGGGAAATCTCAACTCATATTACACAGCATACCTGCTTGATATGAAAAAGAGCTCAATTCCTTTCGGAAAGCTTGTAGATTATTATACCGCACTTGCCGGAAATGTCAAAGAGGGAAGCTGGGGCAAAAGCATTAAAGGAGAAATCGATATGATAAACTCACTGATGCCGGGCAACTCTGCTCCTGAATTTACATCATCTGATATTAACGGGAAAAAGCTCTCTTTAAGCGATTTCCGAGGCAAATATGTGCTTGTCGATTTCTGGGCAAGCTGGTGTGTTCCTTGCCGCAAAGGGAACCCTTACCTTAAAGAGCTTTACAAGAAGTATAACGGTAAAGGGCTAGAAGTTATATGTATTGCTGATGATGATTCAAATCATGATAAATGGAGAGATGCTGTGGCTAAGGATGGTATTGAGATGTTTCACCATATCCTGAGAGGTCTTAAGAGGGTTGGGAACACATTTGACAGAAGCAACAGCATAGCTGACAAATATGCCGTTCACGTACTCCCTACTAAATATCTGATTGACCAAGAGGGTAAAATAATCGGCAAGGTCGATAACGACCAACTTGACAGAAAACTAGAAGAGATCTTCGGATTTTAACCCTTTAACAAAACCAAGAGACCAGCTGAAAATATATTTCAGTCGGTTTTTACTTTATACAGCAATCGGTGTCAGCAAAGGAAAACATTGGCTCCCGAAAAGGGAGGGGACCCAACGAAGTTGGGGAGGATTTTCCGTGCTGACACCGATTGGTGAGATTATTATAAAAGTAGTATTTTTTTCAGCCGACAAGTTTGTTTTGTTGAATGGGTTTGTTGTTCAGGATTAGTGTTATAACGAAACCCGATGCAAGGAGCACACTTCCTGCTACAAAAGCGTAGGTTGATGCATTACCGGGGTATTGGTCCTTCATAAAACCAACAATCTGCGGTCCGAGGACACCGCCGGCCGACCATGCTGTAAGGATTGTTCCATATACAACGGACACCAGTTTCTCCCCAAAAACCTCTTTAACAAAAGATGGAATAGTTCCGAATCCGCCACCGTAACAAAGTAAAACATAGCAGACGAGTGCAGCAAAAATATAAGGATTAGTGACAAACAGTAGAGTAATAAAGACAAAGATCTGGGTTCCGATAATTAATCGGAATGTCTGAATACGGCCTATTTTATCGGAGATACCCCCCCAGAAAAATCGACCCATTCCGTTAAACAAAGAGCTTAAGGCAATAAGTGTTCCACCTATGGCAGCCAGAGAAACAGGGTCACTCCCCGGTCTGAAACGGCTCCACAAGTCCTGCATAAGCGGTGACTGGAAGCTTATAAACATGATGCCGGCAGTGATATTTACAAAGAAAATCAACCACATCATTGCAAATTTTGGTGTAAGGATAGCTTGCCTTGCAGATATTTTAGCGGGAGGAACGGGAAAAGTGTTGCTTTTAGAGAGGTAATCTAACGAGGGTTGTTTTATAAACAGAGCTGCGGAAAACCCCAACACAAGAATTACAATGCCAATCACTAAGAAAGCAGATACCAGATTTCCGCCGGTAATATTCATGACCGTCGGGGCAATAACTTTTGACATAACAAGTGGCCCAAACCCGAATCCCATTATTACCATGCCGGAGATAAAGCCCTGCTTGTCGGGGAACCATTTTAACGCAGACACAACCGGAGTGACATAGCTCATTCCAATACCTGAACCTCCAATAACTCCAAACCCCAGAATAAGAAAAGGCAGACTATGTGCCTTAAGTGCCAGACTACCCAGTATAAAACCTGTTCCATACATTATAGCACCAATTACGGCCAGTTTTGTTGGTCCGTATTTGGGAATATTGATTCCACTCCATGCAGCGGCAAGTCCAAGAAACAGAATATTTGTACTGAAAACCCAGGCCACGCCTGAATTTGACCATTCATAGGCCTCTACAATTGGTTTTTGGAAGTAACTCCAGGAGTAAACAGTGCCGAGTACCATCATGAGTATGGTGCCCATTATTGCCACCATCCATCTGTTCTGTTTTATTGCTAGCATCGTTTATTTATTATTGCGCTACTGAGTAAGAAGGTTGCCGTTTTTCCAGTTGCCTGAACAACGTAGGTTTGTAATAGCATCATATGGACCGCGAATCTGACCGCTGTCATTCAAATAAAACTTTCCATCCTTTTCTACCATTACGAGATATCTTTGACCGGTGCCTATAAAAGGCGTTGGTTGTTGTTCAAAGGTTCCGATAGTTGTTCCGTTTATGATTGTGGTGAAAGCCTTTTTTCTTTTATCGGAAGCTATTATATAAAATTCTCCTCCCTCCAGAGCGTATAGCGATACCACCTCTTCGAAAGGGCCGTAACTCTTGTCAAAGGCATTGACAGATAACATGCCGTTGTTTATCATCAGTAAAGTCTTTCCGTCGGGAGCGAGATATACTTCGTCTATGTAGCCCTTGAATGTGTTTCTGACCTTTTTATTTATCACCAGATTTGACTCGTCGATATCGGATTTGTCGCGGTGTGAAAATGCATAGGAGCCTTTACCATCGAGGGCCACATCATCTATGAGGCCATAAGATCCTCCTGCTTTTTCACCACACAGATTCAGGAACCAGCGACTGTTCGATTCATATGCAAATGCAAAATTGTCTCTGTCAAGAACCGTTACTCTCTTTGTATAGTTGTACGGTCCCAGGATCTTTCCGTCTATGTTGAGGTATTGTCCCTTCTTTGTAAAAAAACGATAAACATATACATCGTTGTAATACAGGTTTCTGCCCGGAATTTCGACATTCAGGTAAGGGCCGAGAATCACTCCGTTAATTGATATGAACCACTCTTCATGAACCCTGTATTTGTAGCTTATATTATTATTTGCCACATCGGCGGAGAGAATGGTGACCTCTTCATAAGGACCGAGAATCTTGCCGTTATTATTCAGATACAACTTGCTACTGTCCACAAAAGTGTAATATTTTATAGAGTTTTCTGAAAGATATTCGCAGTCGTCAGACTTATGAATGCGTCCGTTGATATTTATGAAATAGTTGCCCTGCTTGTCGGAATATTCAAAATAGAAGGTGCCGTCATCGAAGATCCCGGCCGGCATGTTAGTTTCGTTTACATAAGGTCCATACTTTTTGGCATTGAACATAATATACCTGCTATTCTGATTTGTCAGATAGGAGAAGGTATAGTTGCCGCCAGGGCTCATTTTTATTGATTTTTGATCTATTGCAGGATATGGCCCAAGTATCTTCCCATTAACGTTAATGTATTTTTTTCCCTTGAGAGAGTACATAAAGGCAAATTTGCCACCATTGCCAAGGGCGACAGGGGTCATCTCCTCAAAACTCTTCCCATTTACAGATTCATAAGGGCCCAGCTTCTTCCCGTTGAGGTTAACATAGTATCTCTTCTTATCCCACGAAATATATGCATGGTTTCCGTTGCTGTCTGTACTTGTGAAGTATGCGTTTTTGATTATTTTCCCTTTAATGGCTATACATCTTGTGCCATTTTCGATAAAATCATAGGAGTATGACCAGTCTGCATCTGGTTTAACCTGCTGAGCATATAGCTGAAAACAGAGAACAATTGAAATTGCCAGTGAAATAACTAATTTCATACCTCAAGCATTTTTTTAATCGGCAACCATGCTCTCTCCCTCAGTTCTGCAGGTACCTTAATCTCAAACTCTTCTGTCTGCAGTGTGTGTAGTACCTTTTCAAGTGTAACCTTTTTCATCTGCCTGCAGGGAGCCTTTGCATTTATGAGAATAAACTCCTTACGTGGATTATTCTTTTTCATCTCATGTATTACACCCTCCTCTGTAACAATTATAAACTGATTTTTTGGAGAGCTGTTTACATGCTTCATCATTCCTGATGTTGAGTAGAAAAATGCATTTGACATATTGTGAATAACGGGGTCATTCGAGCACTTGCTCTCCGGATGGATGAGTATATCTGCCTCAGGGTATTCCATGCTTTTGTCCAGAACCATCTTTGTGTCGAACCTGTTGTGGACACAGCAGTCACCATCCCAGATATCCATCTCTCTTCCGGTCTTTATTCTGATATAGTTGCCCAGGTTTGTGTCGGGCACGAAAAATATCTTTTTTTCTGCGGGAATGCTGTTAACTATCTTTAAAGCGTTTGATGATGTGCAGCAAATGTCGGAATATGCCTTGATTTCTGCGGTTGTGTTGACGTATGAGACAACAACACCATCGGGATTATTTTGTTTCCAAAGTATTATATCTTGAGGTTCTATACTCTCTGCCAGTGAACATCCTGCGGTGTTGTCTGGTACAAGTACCTTTTTTAGAGGAGATATTATTCAAGCAGTCCCAGCCAAAAAGTTGACTCCACAGAAGACAATAATGTCTGCCGCAGTTTTTTAA
>CAZREC010000078.1:0-11656 GCA_964599025.1 uncultured Muribaculaceae bacterium
TTTTGCATAACATCCACCTTCATAATTGAATACGCCATGTTCGTCCCAGCCATGTTCATCATCTCCGATAAGATATCGTTTTGGATCGGCCGAAAGTGTGGTCTTTCCTGTACCTGAAAGGCCGAAGAATACAGCAACGTCGCCGTCATTTCCCACATTAGCCGAGCAGTGCATAGAAGCAATCCCTTTAATTGGAAGGAAATAGTTCATCATTGAGAACATTCCTTTTTTCATCTCTCCACCATACCATGTTCCACCAATAACCTGCATTTTTTCAGTAAGGTTGAATAGAACAAAAACTTCTGAGTTTAATTTATGTTCCTTCCATTTTGGATTTGTCACCTTTGATCCGTTTAATACAACGAAATCCGGCTCTCCATAATGTTCAAGTTCATATTTTGATGGTCTGATAAACATATTTGTCACAAAATGTGCCTGCCATGCAACCTCTACTATAAAACGAACTTTCATTCTGGTGTCTTCATTTGTACCGCAGTAGGTGTCAACTACATAAAGTACATCTTTGTCTGAAAGCTGGTTCTGAACGAGCGATTTGCAATCGTTCCATATTTCCTGACTTACGGGTTTGTTGATGTTACCATCCCACCACATATGTTTGTCACTTGTTGCATCTTTTACAATGTAACGATCTTTTGGAGAACGACCGGTAAATACACCAGTCTTAACCGCTACTGCTCCTGTATTTGTAAGTGTCCCTTTTTCAAATCCTTCGTTTTTTTCAGACATTTCTGCTTGAAACATAACTTCATAAGAGGGATTCTGGATAACATTCCTGACATTTTTAATGCCGTACTTGGTTAGATCTAAATTAGTCATATATATAATTTTTATTAAAACCGATATTATTATCTTAACATTCGATAAAAACGCATTATAATTCAGCAAAAATCTTGCCATAAACCCCCGATATTTGCTAAATTTGCCTTATAGCAAACTGCAATGAAAACTCCTCTGGAAATACTTGAAAACTACTGGTCTTACCAGTCATTCCGCCCAATGCAGGAGGAGATTATAAAATCTGCTCTTTTCGGATATGACACTTTGGCACTTCTTCCAACCGGAGGAGGGAAATCGGTATGTTTTCAGATTCCGGCTATAATAAAGGAGGGAGTTTGCATAGTAGTATCTCCGCTGATAGCATTGATGAAAGATCAGGTTGAAACGCTTAGAAATAAGAATATCAAAGCTTTGGCAGTACATTCGGGTATGACAAGGAATAAAATAGACATAGCTTTGGATAATGCTGTGTATGGCGATTACAAATTCCTTTATATATCGCCTGAAAGACTTCAAAATGAGATGCTGAAAGTGAGAGTAGCCCAGATGAAAATTAATTATCTGGTTGTAGATGAAGCACATTGCATATCTCAATGGGGGTATGATTTCCGACCCAGCTATCTGTTAATTAAAGATTTTAAGGAAATAATAGGAGAGGTGCCTATAATTGCACTAACTGCTACTGCCACTCCTGTTGTTGCCGAGGATATAATGAGTCAGCTTGGTTTCAAAAAACCAAACCTAATAAAATCAGGATTTGAACGCCTTAATATTTCATATGTTGTAAGAAAAGTTGAAGATAAAAACGGACAGATTCTAAAAATAGCACACTCTGTTCCGGGATCGGGGATCATATACGTAAGGGAGAGAAAACGTGCAGAAGAACTGGCTTCATTTCTTCTCTCTCAAGGAGTTGATGCAGAAGCATATCATGCAGGTTTCAGCTCCTCGGAAAGGTCAAAAAAACAGGATGAATGGAAAAAAGGAGAAACAAGAGTAATAGTTTCGACAAATGCTTTTGGAATGGGTATTGATAAAAGCGACGTTAGGTTTGTATGTCATTATGACTTGCCTGAATCAGTTGAAGCCTATTTCCAGGAGGCAGGCAGAGCAGGGCGTGACGAGGAGAGAGCATATGCTGTGCTTCTGTGGAACAAGAGCGATATAAGCAGACTGCGTCAGATAACTAATCTTGCTTTCCCTGAAATAGACTATATTAAGGATGTTTACCAAAAACTGTTTATTTATCTTGAACTTGCTTACGGATCTGGAAAAGGAGACGTTATAAAATTCAATCTTGCAGATTTTGCCAAAAGTATGAAGCTGCACACTCTGTCGGCATATCATGCCATAAAATATATCCAGACAGAGGGCTACTGGTATTTGACTGAAGATATCGATAACCCAAGCAGGATAATGTTTATTGTAAACAGAGATGAGTTGTATAAAATTCAACTGAAGAGTACATCATTGGACTCGTTTATTAAGGTTATTCTCAGAATATATACCGGACTTTTTTCTGCATTTGTCCCTATTGATGAAGAATACATTGCCCGGGTATCAAGGAACAGTAAGGCATCAGTTACCTCAAACCTGATATTACTCTCCAGGATGCACATAATTAATTACATACCGAGTGTGAGGTCTCCATTGCTGATTTTAAACGAAGAGAGGCTGGACAATAAAAACCTTTATATATCAACAAAAAAATACAACGAACGAAAGAATACATATCAGGCAAGAATTGATAGTATAATTTCTTATGTTTCAAATAATGATTTGTGCAGATCAATACAGTTACTCAAATATTTCGGCCAGGAAAACTCCCCTAAGTGCGGGTACTGTGACGTTTGTATAGAAGAGAGAAAGGCCGGAGATGGAAAAAGTTATGAATATGAGATTGAAAGAAAAATGATTGAACTTCTGGCACTGGCTCCGAGATCTTTACAAGAAATTTCAGAGTTGATGGAAGATGAGACAGATACATATATTCAGATACTGAGAGATCTTATTGACAGGGGAGGGGTGAAGGAGGAAAACGAATTATATTTTTTAGTCACTTAAAAAATTTTCTAGCTCTAAATAGAGGCGTTGGACAGGAAGTCCCATAACATTAAAATATGAACCCTCAATTCTGCTTATAGCAATATAACCAATCCACTCTTGTGCTCCGTATGCACCTGCCTTATCGTAGGGTTGATACTTGTCTACGTAGTATTCAATTTCCTTTACTGACAGCTCCCTGAAATATACATCTGTACTTGATGTAAAAGATCTTCTTTTAATATTGCTCCTTATAAATACACCGGTCAATACCTCGTGCTTTTTACCGGATAGCTTGAGAAGCATCTCTATTGCATCTTGTCTGTCAAGTGGTTTTCCTAGTATTTCATTGCCACACAACACCATAGTGTCGGCAGTAATAAGAATTTCATTATCATTTAATTCCCTTGCAAACCCAGTTGATTTTAGTTCGGCAAGGTACTCAGGAACAATCTTAACATCCATGGCCGGATCAAATATCTCTTCCATCTCTCCGCCATTTTCAATTGTAAAATCCAGATCTATTCCATCAAGCAATTGTCTCCGTCTTGGTGAAGCTGATGCCAGGATAATGTCATACCCTTTTAATTTATCTTGCAACATTTGTTTTACTTAATCTGAGAATTTAACCAGAGTATGTTTCGGGATCTGTGTTCCATTTATTATGGATCTTAAGTGTCTGTTCTATAACATCTCTGACACATCCTTTACCTCCGGTGTAGAGAGAAATGTACTCGCTAACCTCTTTTACTTCAGAAACTGCATCAGACGGGCATGTTGCCAGACCGCACAACTTAAGCACTCCTATGTCCGGGATATCGTCTCCCATAAACAGAACTTCATCCGGCTGAAGTTTATGTCTTTCACAAAAGTCAATGAAATCAGGAATTTTATAATTTGATTTTAGGTAGATATCGTTTCTATCCATTCCAACGAGAGAAAATCTTTTTACGATGCTTTCAGAAGCTCCTCCGGTTATGATTGCCACAGGAAATCCCTGTATAATTGCCTTTCTGACAGCGAATCCATCTTTTGCATTGTGTGATCTCAGAAGATCACCTGAATCTGTTGCCAGAACGGTTCCATCAGTGAAAACTCCGTCTACGTCAAATGCAAATGCTTTGATTTTAGAGAGTTTGATTTTATAATTCGACATAAACTATTATTGTTTTATTTTTTTATATTTTGTCCTGCTATCAATCGGGAGATAACTTCATATACCTCTTTGTGCTCATCCATGCCAGATAACAACGATAAGTGTTTTTCAATGGTTTTCATATCTCTTCTTCTTGCCGGTCCGGTTTGGACTATTGAAGGATGTTCATAAAGAAATGCTTTTCTGACTGTTTCAATAGCAAGTGGCATCAGAAACATATGGTTTGGTTTTGAAAGATCAAATGCCAGACCGGTAAGATAGTTTACGAAATTACTGACATAAACGGCTGCTAGATGAATTTTCAGCCTCTCCTGAGAATCAGCAATTTTGTATTCAGCCCCCAGAGAGTAGACAATATCAATAAGTTGCTTTTTGACACTATCGTCAGAAAATTCAATAAAAAATGGAACTTGTCTGAAATCCACCGGTTTTATCTTACTAAGGGTCATTAATGGATAAATAACTCCATAAGATCTGTTTTTATTTAGCAGATTGATGGATGAAGCACCACTGGTATGAAGTAATACTGGCATCTTCAGGTTTTCTGAGTAAGTTGTATAAAACATATCAGACAGATCTTCTATTGCATCATCTGAAACCGCGAGTATAACTATATCGGAACCGGCAAGCATTTGTATATCTTTGGTATACTTTGTAGTTTCAATTATGTGATGTGGATTATTATCGCTTTTATTAAGGATATGAACAAGTTTTTCCGCTGTTTCTGAATTCCTTCCGTAAATATATGGTACCGTATGACCTGCTGCCTTTATTGCCATTGACAGTCGGTATGATACGTTTCCTGAACCGCAAAATGATATTCTGTACATATGTTATCTGCTACCGGTTGCTAAAACAGGCAGACTTTCATGCCCTGTATTATCTACTGACTGGACCCCGAAGATATAATTGTCTCTGCTAAAGGGAACAACCACGCTATTTCCTTTAACTGGTATTTTTATTTGCCACTGAGATTTATCTGTTTCTCTGATTAGTAAATAGAATCCATCAGGATTCTTTCCGGTTTCGGGAGATCTCCAGGTTATTTTGGTTTCACCGGACAATGTTGAGAGGTCAATTTTTGCATCAACAGGTATCGATGGAGCTAAAGACAGGTTCATCACTGTTGCGAGATTCACAGATGTGTTTTTTCTTACATACTCAAAATCAACTCCGTCAATAAGGTCACCATATTGAATTCCATTTTTAAAAACTATTGGTTGATGAGTCCTGTCATAGTTTTCATAAAATTCGCAAATTCTTACCGATGTGAAACCCCTTTTACTGAACGGAGTGTGGTCCCCACCCCGGCCAAAACGGTCACTCCTGTAAATAAGACTGATGTCCATGTTATAAACATACCTCTCACCGGTCTCCTTAATATATCGGGCTAACTGACGTGAAGGACTGTCATTTTCAGAAGAATTGAAGAGTCTCTCTCTTTTCATCTCTTCACTTTCCAGCGCAGGTATGTTTTCTGAAAAGACCCTAACCCTGGTATTGTTCTTGCTCCCGGTTTCGCTTGCAGATGAGTTGCCGATCATATCATTGTTAATTACAGATATAATATTCCACTTTTCGTTCATAGCAATCTGTGCCATATAATCGGCACCAAGCAAACCATGTTCCTCACCGGACAAAAACATAAGTTTTATTGTTAAGGGGAGTTTGTATGATGACAATACCCTTGCTATCTCTATTAATGCAGCTACACCGCTTCCGTTGTCATTAGCTCCCGGTGCAAATGAGGTTGAATCGTTGTTGTTGTCTATTCGGTTATCATAGTGGGCAAGTAGTAAAATCATTCTTTTATCTTGTGTAGAAGTGCCCCTTATCGTTGCAATTATATTTGACAACACAATTTCCCTGCCAAGCCTGGTGTCTTTTCCTCCTGCCTTGTATTCAACTTTCTCTGTACATATTACTGAGCCCGGTTCTTTAGCAAAGGAGTTGATTTTATTTAAAATATAATCTGATGCAGCACCAATCCCTATTCTCTTGTCATTTTTAGAACTTAAATTATGCCTTGTGTGGAACTTAAGGAGGTCTGATACATAGCTTTTGATGCTGTCTGCCGATACAGAAGAGACTGCCTGAACAATCAATGGATCACGATTGTAAATTTGTTGAGAAAAGGCAACGTTATTATTTAGTAACAACATTGTTGTAAATATTAACAATATTGTTTTATTAGCAGAATAAGTGCGCTTTAACACGACTGTTTTCATGGTAGGAGTCAATTAAGTTCAAAAAATTCACTTACTATTTTCTTGTGTTTTCCAGGTATGATTATAGTGTGATTTCCCAAATGGCTGTTAAGAAAAGCGTCTAAATCAAACATAGACTTGAAAACAAATTTAACCTGTGTCCGGCATCGCTCAATTACAGATGTATTCTGAACAATTTCACCCTCAAATGCATAGTACTTGTCTAGATTCTCTCCGCCACATTTGAAAATTGTATATTTTCCAAGAGGTAACTGTGCCGCAACACCTATTCCAATCTTTGACTCATAGTGAGATGGAAGAGAATAGCTCTTTGACAGGCTTACAGGAGCTGTACAGTGGGCAAAATCGATACTTCTCTCTTCTATATCAATTGAAGATGGGTTTGCCATAAAGGATGGGGTCCCGCAAAGCAAGTCAGCTATTAGCATTGACCAGAGAGAGGGAATATCTCCCTCACAACCGGATACAACTCCTTTATCGTTCAACATTGATAATGCAAGGCACGAAGTTGTCTTACATGATGATAGCAAGTCAAAACATTTTATGGTGAGTGCGTTAAGAGAATAGATATTGATGAGTTTTGTCAATGCCCCGTACATTCTAAGAGCATCTGCAATATCTTTGAGAGTCCTGCCATCATCCCTTTTATCCATCATCTCTTTAATCAATGGTGTACTATCGTCTGAAATTACCTCGTTATTATATAATTTCTCAAGTTCAGAAATATTTACAGGAGTGAATTTAGTTCCGGATTTTTCTGATACAGATTTAATATTCACTTTTGATGAAATCAGCCATGATGACTCCCCGCCAATCAGACCTACAACAGCTTGTGATAATTTGTAACGAGCCGATTGTATTTGCTTGAGAGTATTAATCTCCTGCCTGAACTCGTCGCAGAATTTTTTTGATGGAGAAAGCGGAAAGTTTAAGTGTTTATGTTTGATAGCCTTGCCAGCTAACCATGATGAAATTTCAAGAGATGCTGCAAGCGAGTTATGGTATGAGTCGCTTATAATTACAAAAGGTCTGGAGAGCTTCTCGTATTTTTGAGTAAATATCTCTTCTGTTCCTCCGGTCGCAATAAATGCAATAACAAGGTTATCTCCAGCCAGAGAGTTTTCAACCTCAGAACTATCAACCAGTTCAACATCATGTTCCGACCTTAATTCGTTGAAAAGTGCCTCTCTTGTATCAAGAAGAGTAGCGGAATCATGAAGGGAAGATGAGAAGATAACTACTTTCAGATTATTACCCATAGCCTTATTATTACTATATTTGGCAAAGGTAAATATTTTTGGTCAATAAATTTCTTTGTAGTTTTGCGCCAGATATTCTTGGAAATAATATAAAATGGATTTAATAGAAAATAACAACGACAAAGTCACATCAAGATCTTCCGGCAACCTGAAAATGGCATTTGCCCTTAACTTTTTGTTTGCTTTAATAGAGTTGGCAGGGGGATTGTTTACCAATAGTGTAGCTATCCTTTCAGATGCACTTCATGACTTTGGAGACAGCATATCTCTGGGTGTTGCATTTTATCTTCAGAAAAGATCGGGCAAAAAAAGTGATGAGTTCTACTCTTATGGTTATAAACGATTTTCTCTTCTGGGGTCGGTTTTCATATCTGTTGTTCTGGCTGTAAGCTCAATATTTATAATAGCAGAGAGTATCAAAAGAATACTCGAACCACAACAGTCAAATGCCTCAGGAATGCTTATTCTGGCTATACTAGGGATTATAGTCAATGGAGCAGCCGTTTTAAGGCTCAAAAAAGGGTCTTCGCTTAATGAGAAAGCAGTACTGATTCATATGATGGAGGATGTGTTTGGATGGATTGCTGTACTTATAGCAAGTGTAGTCATGATGTTTGTCAATTTTCCTGTTATAGACCCTCTTTTATCGATTGGAATCACAATCTGGGTTTTAGTAAATGTATACAAAAATTTATCTAAGACACTGAAAATAATGCTCCAGGAAATACCAAGAGATGTGAAAACAGAGGAATTCGTACAAGAAATAAGAATGATAGACGACATTGAATCAATTCATGATCTTCACCTTTGGAGCCTTGATGGAGAGAATCATATTCTCACTCTTCATGTTGTTTTAAAAAATAACTCTTCTCTTGAGAAACTTACAGAATACAAACAAAAGATTCGTTCGATAGGAGAGAACTACGGTATAGGACACATCACCATTGAATTTGAGGGTACCGAGGAGGCAGGAGATTGTGGATATCAGGGAAAATGTTGATATATACAACTATCCCGACACTTTATGTTTTCAGATAAACTAAGTGTCGGGACAGCAATTATTTATATTTCCAGAAAGAGACAGGTTTATGCTTCAGGAACTATCTCTTCTTTTATTGAGACAAAAGGATTTATATCTGAAGGAGCGAAATCCTTGATGTATGAATACCGCTCATCATTCCATGCTTTAGATTTGTTCAGATACACAGAGGCTGAGTTTTCAAAACTGTCGTCAGACTGAGAGTCAATAATAAGCAAATAAGACATTATTATGTGTGCAGCCATTTCGACCAATCTGCGTGCATGAAAGTCAATAACTTCATTATCTGCCCCTGCAACAAGTGCAACAGCCTGCTGATATTGTTCAGTCATCTCCATAAGTGTTTTTTTGTACTGCAAGAAACCTGGCTTAAGCTCGGTTTTTTCGTACTCCCTTATTTGGTTAAGATATGCACCGTTTGTCACATACCTCTGAGCCGCAACTACCTGTAATTGAGATGTACCCTCATAAATTGTAGTTATACGGGCATCTCTGAATATTCTCTCAATTGGATAATCTTTCATGAATCCCGACCCTCCATGTACCTGCAGAGAGTCGTATGCATTCTGATTAGAATACTCCGAAGCCATAAGTTTAACTATAGGGGTGAACATATCTGCCAATCTTTGGTAATTCTTTGATTCCTGTCTCTCCTCAGGTGTGAGTTTACGCTCTTCAGCAATAAATCCGTATGCTTTGTATACATCAACGAAACGGGTTGTTTCATAGAGAAGAGCTCTTGATGCCTGAAGTTTTGCCTTAATTACAGCCAACATTTCATATACAGCAGGGAATTCAATAATAGGCTTTCCAAACTGAGCTCTCTCATGAGCATATTTCAAAGCCTCCCTGTAAGCTGCCTCGGAAATTCCTACGGATTGTGCAGCAACTCCCAGTCTGGCTCCATTCATAAGAGACATCACATACTTGATAAGTCCCATCCTTCTCTCACCAACTAGTTTTGCAGGAGCATTGTGAAATACCAGTTCACATGTAGGAGAACCCTTTATACCCAGCTTGTTCTCGATTCTTCTTACCTGTACCCCTTCCCAGTCTTTATCATAGACAAAATAAGAGAGACCACGTCCATCGGTAGTGTTCTCTTCTGAGCGGGCAAGGACCAGCTTAATCTGAGCATCACCGTTGGTAATAAATCTTTTTACTCCATTAAGATACCACATCCCTTTTTTTTCATTATATGTAGCCTTCAGCATTACAGCCTGGAGGTCACTTCCTGCATCTGGTTCTGTCAGGTCCATGGAGCACGTCTGACCTTGGTTTATTCTTGGAAGGAACTCATCTTTAATCTCTTTAGTAGCATATTCATGTATGGTCTCTGCACAATCCTGCAGTCCCCATATATTCGCGAATCCTGCATCTGCACGGGCAACAAGTTCAGCAGACATTATGTATGGTACCATAGAAAAGTTAAGACCTCCGAACTCTCTTGGAAGTGACATTCCATATAAACCAGCCTGAATCAACACATCCTGATTCTGTTGTGTACCCGGAGCATAGGTTACCCTGCCATTTTCATGATGAGGTCCACACTTATCTACCTCTTCTGCATTCACCGATATGACATCACCACAGATCTCTCCCAGAATATCCATTACCTTATCGTAGGAATCGATTGTGTCTTCACAAGTACAGGGAGCATAATCGAATTTTCCGGAATCCTTGAAATCCTGCTCCTTAAGTTGCACGATTTTTTTCATTAAAGGATTCTGGAACTGAAATTTAAGGTCTTTATTATCTTTATAAAAGTTTGCCATACTATTTGCTATTTTTTTTGTAAGACTGTATCATCTTAGGTAAAACTTCATTTAAATCACCCACAATTGCATAGTCTGCAATCTGATGGATAGGAGCATCAGGATCACTGTTAATCGATATAATCATAGCAGATTCGTCCATTCCTGCAGTATGTTGTATCTGACCGGAAATACCAACAGATATAAATAATTTTGGCCTTACTGTAACTCCTGTCTGTCCGATTTGTCTTGCATGATCGGCAAATCCTGCATCAACTGCTGCTCTGGACGCTCCGACTTCTGCGCCGAGAAGATGTGCCAGATCAAACAATTGTTTGAAGTTCTCCCTTGAACCGACACCAAAGCCTCCGGCTATTATTACAGGTGATCCTTTAATGTCTATCTTCCTCTCTTCCATGTGCCTCTCAATGATTTGAACAATAAAATCCTCATTATTCAATATTGATTTAACATCCAGAGTGTTGACCTTCCCCTTTACAGGAGACTCAAGGGGCTCTTTTTTCATAACACCTTCCCTTACTGTTGCCATCTGAGGACGACATTCCGGATTGATGATTGTAGCAATAATATTACCACCAAATGCCGGACGAATCTGATAGAGAAGGTTTTTATAAACTGTACCTGACTTTGTATCTGTATGATCACCTATTTCCAGTGAGGTACAATCTGCTGTCAAACCACTTTTTAAAGCACTTGAAACACGTGGTGCAAGATCTCTTCCCAGGCTTGTTGCTCCAAACAGAGCTATCTGTGGCTTCTCTTCTTTAAACAGTGAAATTGTTATTGCAGAATAGGGAAGGGTAAGATAATTTACAAGTCTCTGATCGTCGGCAATATGAATTTTTTGTACTCCATATGCGAATAATTCATTCTGAAGTTCAGTTACTTTATATCCGATAAGCAATGCTTCCAGATTACAAGATAGACCTTTGGCAAGTGAACGAGCCTTCGTCAGCAGCTCAAGGCTCACATCTCCTATTTTTCCGTTTTCAGTTTCTATATATACTATAATGTTATTCATTGTCAATTTATTATTTGTTAACCAATAGTGTGAGAAGATATCAGTTCTTTTATTAGCGAATCAATATCCTGGTCTGCAGAGGTAAGTCTCTTGGACTCCTTTGCCTGAAAAACAATGTTTTCTATCTTTTTAACCTTTGTAGGAGAACCGGAAAGCCCATAATTTGCTTCATCTCCACCGACATCTGCAACGCCCCATTCAGGGATAATTAATGACTCAAGGCTGAGTATAGGAAGATACGAATTATGTTCATTATCCTGTTCCTCGGTTAAGGTTCTGGCATGCTTGAATCTCATCAATTGCTTGGCATTTCGCGGTCTGCAAGGAGCTGCAGTGG
>CAZREC010000079.1:0-11613 GCA_964599025.1 uncultured Muribaculaceae bacterium
GCCTACATAACCGTAATCTGCATCTGCCATCTCTCCGGGGCCGTTTACAATACAACCCATGACTGCAATATTATAACCGGTTAAATGTGCCGTCCTTCTTTTAACCTCATTAAAAACAGCTTCCAGATTGAATGTTGTCCTTCCGCATCCGGGACATGCAATATATTCCGGTTTACTGAACACCCTTCTTGACGCCTGCAGCAGCTCATCCCTGAATCTGGACATGTCGCTTTCTTCATATTTTTCTGCGCATTCCAGCAAGATGTCTATGTCATCAACTTTTTTATCAAGTAGTAATGGTCCCAAATCGCATGATGCCATTAAGATAAATTCTGACCATGTCTTACATGTATATGAAAAAGGTGGTTTTGAAACTCTGTTTTTATTATTATCAAAACAATAATCTGCAATAAATCTGGCTACAGGTATCTCATTTTCGGGATCTTCCGTCAATGAAACCCTTATAGTATCACCAATCCCGTAATTAAGGAGCGATGCTATTCCCACTGCCGATTTTATCCTGCCATATTCACCATTACCGGCTTCAGTAACTCCAAGATGGAGAGGGAAGGCTACTCCTGTGTTTTCGAATTCTTCGTACAACAATCTGTAGGCATCAACCATTACTCGTGTATTGCTCGATTTCAAAGAAACGACAATCTGGTCAAAATTGTTGTTTAAGGCCATATTTATCCATTCTAGTGCAGATTCTTTCATACCAGCCGGAGTATCTCCATACCGGTCAATAATCCTTTCTCCGAGAGAACCGTGATTAATTCCAATCCTGAGTGCTGTTCCATGTTTTTTGCACGTATCCGTCAGCTTGATGAATTTTTCGGAAGCCAGATTGTGATCTTTGCTGAAATTTCCAGGATTGATCCTTACTTTATCAGCTACCATTGCTGCTGCAATAGCTACATCAGGAGAAAAATGCACATCGGCTACAAGAGGAGTGTCTATACCTTTTTTTCTAAGCCTGTCCTTTATCACTTTCAATGCCTCAACCTCCCTTATTCCCTGAGTTGTAAGCCTGATCATCTCTGCGCCTGCATTGCTGAGTCTTACACATTGTTCAAACGAGGCATCTATATCCTGAGTTGCAGTGTTGCACATTGTCTGTATGACAATATGGTTGTTGTCACCAATCAGAACATTACCTGCTTTTACAACAATTTTTCTCATTTTTACAAATGTAAGTATAGAGCCAGACTTAAAAGGAGCTGATGAGGGTAGGAGAACTGCAGGTCCGTGTCACTGAATTTCCTTGGATTATAAAGATATGAGAGAGAATACTGATAGTTTGCCTCAAGATGCAGTTCTACTGGTTTAAAGACAAACGCTAATCCGCCACCGGCAATAAAACCGTAGTCAAGCCTGATGTCAGAAGAATCAAATTCACTGGTACTTGATGCTCTGTACCCCATAAAACCCCCAAGATTTATCAAAAACCGCATTTTCCAGAAATCTATATGGAACTGAGATACAAGGGGAACCTCATAACAAGTTAGCCTGGTTTCGGTATCATCTATCCGGAATCCCTGTTCCTGATAAGAAAAAGATGCCTGAAAACCAAAATAGGGCATTGTTTTCCATAGGTCGTGATAATACAGGTAGACCAGAGAGTAGTTCTTATAAGTTGTAACACTCACTTCATTCATTGTAGGTTTGAAATCTACTCCGCTTATGTTATATGCCGCTTTAATACCAATCAGGTGTTCTCTCATCTGTCCACTAAGAGATGTTATGGAAAATGACAGAACCAGTATTACTAAAATTGTTGTTTTTTTCATTTGAAAAACTCCTTCAGATTTATATTTTGTTCTAAATCAAGGCCATCTTTAAATAATATTTCGGAAGAACCGTTTTTCAAAAGATATAACCTTACCTTTTCCGGTTGTTTCTTCATAGGCAGATTACCAGTATCAAGTATACCATTTCCATTCAGATCCTGTGTTATCCGTATATTATATTTTCCTGGTTGAATATATGGAAACTCAAGCCTGGAGTCATGATTGATCTTAAAGCCTCTGTAAACTTTATCCCTTGTCTGGTTTGTAAGTTCTATCAAATAGGAACCATCAGCCCCGGAGATATTTAAGGTAAGCATCGACAACTTGTCACTGTTTGGCAGCATAACACTTGTTCTGGACGAGTCATTGGTAAATTTGTATACATCCTTGAATGTTCTCTCAGGAATTCTCAGGATATATTCATAACCCTGAAGCATTTTAATGTCAGGCCTGATATAGTAAAGTCTTGTCTCTAATGAATCCTGTATAAAATTAAAAGGTTCCTTTGCCACAACACCCTTAGGAGTTTTTGAAAAAAGAGTTATGGAATCCAGCTTATTGCTGAGTAACGGTGCCGGGAACATAAGCCTGAATCCCTCTTGCTCCACCATAGATGGTTCTGCTTCAACCTTAAGTTTTAACAAGTCTGTTCTTGGTGGTTTTACTTCCGGGGTACCCGGAGTTCGTCTTGCCGGAGGTGCTGGTTTTACAGTTTTTGGAGCCACCAGTGTAAGACTCTCTCTGCTTAAAACAAGATTTGATAAACTATCAGATTTATAGTATTTTATGTCTAACATTAATGTGTCTGATACTATCAGCGAGTCTTTTATCCACAGAACAAGACTATCCCTGGTTATATTGTACTGCTTTATTATTTTAGTTGAATCGTATCCTCTGAAACCAATAGAATCAATTTTTACATAAGGAGCGGCAAAAGTAACGAAAGCCATTTTCCTCTCCGGCCTTTTCTTGTCTTTAATATACTGCTTTTGAGCTGCTTCGCGGAAAAGATATAATTCGGTCTGGAACGGTCTGGAAAGGGCCTTGCTTGTGTCTTTCATGTCTACAAACCTTAATTCATCCGACTCTTTTTTCATAACCTTCGATGGGACAATCAGACTATCATAGAAGGCAATCATTTCATTTTCAGGATCGTACTTATTATTATTATTTATATCTTTGAATGCGTATAATCTGTACGGAACCTGTTTTAGGTTCATACCTACATAGTATCCCCATTTGTCACTTTTGGCCATAACAGAAGGGTATGTTTTGTATATAGCAGTGTCAGAGAGATTGGAATAAAATCCCACAACTATGTCTTCCATAGGCAGAAGTGTTCTGGAATCCATAATAACTCCGGAACACATCATTGAGTCTACGCTTTTACCGGTAGAGAATGAGTAAACATAAGGATAGAAGACATTCCCCTCGTTATTGTCATTAATTGACGTCCCAAAATGAAGAGAATATGTTGATGAGGAGTCCAGATCCTCCGGAAATGTTACAAAAATGCTTTTTCCGCGAATCTTTGTAGTCAATCTCTTTTTTTGAGGAGGAGAGAGGTATACGAACTTGTTTGGCTCCTTTAAAACAACGTATTCGTCAAATTTCATCTCAATTGTACCACCCTTTACAGGAAAGCCAACAGAATTTGAATCGGGTATTACCTTTATTAAAACAGGAGGTATTGTATCTTTTGGTCCACCTGTAGGAGGAGTTGATGTATTTGCACATGAATGTACCATATAATAAAGTACAATGAATAAAACTGATAATTGAATCTTCCTGCTTTTCATTTCATTCAGTCCTCTTTAATTTCGGTTCTAATAACGCTTTCAATGCCCTTTACCTGTGTCATCTGTTTTATCATTTTTTCAAGGTCTTCAGTGTTATGCACGTACAGGTCAATGTACCCTTCAAAAATACCATCATGAGTTTCAATGAATATCTTTCTTATGTTCACACTTAAAACAAGTGTGATGTATTGCGTAAGTTCGTTCAGAATTCCAATACGATCTATACCTCTCATGCTGATTCTGGCCAGAAAAGACAAAACTGTGTGTTTGCTCCATTTTGCACTAACAATTCTGTCAGCATCCCTTGCAGCCATCAAAATTGCCTCAGGACAACTCTTTTTATGAACTGTTACCTCTCCATCGTCGCTAAGGAATCCTATCACCCCGTCACCTGGGATTGGCCGGCAACATTTTGCTACCTGATAGGAAAGTGTTTTTTCCAAAGGATTCTCCCTGAGAAGAAAATCCTTCCGTTTATCGATACTGGATAGTTTTACCTGTTTGAACTTCTGATTTTCTGTCGTTTCGCTCTTCTCTTCCTTATCTTGTTCCTCCTCATCATCGTAATCATCATTTTCGGATTCATCCTCAGAATCACCTCCGCTCAATCTTGAAAACTGAAGGTTCCAATATCTTACAAATTTATTACTTGAATTTTTCTTGAGCATTTTGGAAAGATCAGAAAGATCAAGCATTCCAGCTCCTATTTTACTGAAAAGCTCCTCTCTGTTATTCAGACCATATGCTTCAGATAGTTTTTTGTATACTCTGGCCTGAGGTTTAATGCCTAACTCTTTTAATTTTTCAGTCAGTATCCCTTGTCCTCTTTTCAAATGGTCCTTGATTTCAGATTTTAATGTATCCATAATCAAAGTTCTGGCCTTAGGTGTCTTTACAAAATCAAGCCAATCTCTTTGGGGTCTCTGTGATTCTGCAGTAATTATCTCCATCTGGTCTCCATTTCTTAGTACATAGGTGAGAGGCACCAGTTTGAAATTTGCTTTTGCTGCAATTGCCTTGTTTCCAACCTCTGTATGTATTGCATAGGCAAGGTCCAACGCTGTAGCGCCTTTAGGCAGCGCCTTTGACTCACCTTTGGGTGTAAATACATATATTTCAGAGGACAAAAGACCGGTATGGAATTTATCAAGAAAGTCCAAAGCATTAACATCGGGATTTTCTAAAACCTCACGTACCATGTTCAGCCACTTGTCCATCTCATTTTCAGATGGTGTTCCCCCTTTGTATGTCCAGTGTGCCGCTACCCCTCTCTCTGCAAGATTGTCCATTCTGCTTGTCCGTATCTGGACCTCAACCCAATTACCCTGGGGGCCCATAACTGTACAGTGAAGAGCCTCGTAACCATTAATCTTGGGGGTGCTTACCCAATCCCTTATCCTGTCTGTTTTTGAAAGATACAGTTCCGTTATGAGTGAATAGATATGCCAGCACTGTATCCTCTCGGGTTCTTCGCCTTTAGGTTCAAATACAATTCTTACAGCATACAGGTCATATATTTGTTCAAATGGGATTGACTTTGCAGTCATTTTCCTCCAGATAGAGTAGGGGGTCTTTGTACGTTTACTTACAGTAAATTGGTATCCTGCTTGCTTAAGACTCTCAGAAATAGGCTCCATGAACTTCTCAATGGCACACCCTCTTTCAACTACCGTTTGTGCAATCTTGGATTGGATTGCTTCATATTCGGCAGGCAAAGTATGCATAAGCCAAATATTCTCAAGTTCCGATTTGATTCCGTATAGCCCCAGCCGGTGAGCAAGTGGTATGAAGATATACATCGTTTCGCTAAGAATTTTTGCCCTTTTGTATTCAGGCATAAATTCTATTGTTCTCATATTATGTAGCCTGTCAGCTAGTTTTATGAGAATTACACGGACATCATCATTGAGAGTCAGCAGAATCCGCTTGAAGTTTTCTGCCTGACTGGTATTACTGCTGTCAAAAGCACTTTTAATTTTTGTGAGACCATCAACAAGTGAGGCGATCTTTGATCCGAAAAGGCGTTCAATATCCTCTATTGTATATTCAGTATCTTCAACGACATCATGGATTAAAGCAGTAACTATGGATTTGTAACCCAGACCTATCTCCTGTACCACAATTTTTGCAACTGAAATAGGATGAATTATATACGGCTCACCAGATCTGCGCCGGACACCATTATGGGCAGATTTGGCAAAATCAAAAGCCTTTAAAACAATTTCATACTCGTTCTGATTTGCACACCTTTTTAAGCTTGCAAGACGTAACTCCTCAAACTCCCTGTTAATTAATTCATTATCTCTGTCATTAAACATACCGTCTTAATAGAGAAGATCTCTTTTTCCACTTTTAATCAATTCAATTTTTGAAGCAACTTCGTCTCTCTTACTTTGATCCTTTATATTTGCTAATTCTCGCTTAATAAGTTCATATCCAGCCTTTTTAGTTTCTACAGATGAATAATCTTCCAAGTACTCAGAAAGCGTAAGCATTGCATTGGGAGTACAGAAACGGCCTATAAAACCCGGGATAGCGTATTCCATAAAGTGTTCTCCGGTTCTGCCTACCCTGTAGCAGGAGGTACAAAAGCTAGGGATGAAATCTTTATTAAGTAGCCAACGGATAACTGAATCAAGCTCCCTTGAATCGCCAACCTCAAACTGCTCCCGGTTTAATTCCTGCCCCTTCTCTCTTGACTCCTGATATCCTCCTATTTCCAGCCTTGTACCAGCATCAATCTGAGAAACACCAAATTCAATGACTGCATCTCTTACCTCTGAAGTCTCTCTTGCGGTCATTATCAGTCCTGTGTAAGGAACAGCAAGCCTTAGTATTGCAACCAGCTGCTTGAAGTGTTCGTCTGATACCTGATAAGGAAGGTTCATATCAAGCCCCTGAGCCGCCTTTATTCTTGGAAAGCTTATAGTATGGGGTCCTACACCAAATTTCTCCTGAAGATATATTGAATGCTTTACCAGACCCAGAACCTCGAATCGCCAGTCATACAGACCGAAAAGTGCCCCGATACCCATATCATCTATTCCGCCCTCAAAAGCTCTGTCCATAGCATTGAGTCTCCACATATAGTCGCTTTTTGTAGTGGGAGCAGGGTGATATTTAGCATAAGTCTCTTTATGGTATGTCTCCTGAAAAACCTGGAATGTTCCAATACCGGATTCTTTTACAATCCTGAATCCTTCTACCGACATTGGTGCTGCATTAATGTTCACTCTTCGTATCTCACCTTTGCCTACTTTTACATTATATACAGTTCTGACAGTCTGGGCAATGTATTCAGGTGAGTATTTAGGATGCTCTCCATATACCATTATCAGTCTTTTATGTCCCTCTTTTTCAAGTTGAGCCACCTCTGCAATCAACTCTTGTTCAGTCAGTGTTTTTCTTATGGCAGATGAAAGGCTGCTTCTGAAACCACAATACTGACAATTGTTAATGCAGTAATTACCAATATATAAAGGGGCAAAAAGAACTATTCTGTTGCCATATATAGATTTTTTAAGATCCCTAGCTGTCTGGTATAACTCCTCCAGACCCTCTGGTGACTTTATTGCAAGAAGCTGTGCTGTCTCTTCAAGTGTAAGCGCCTGTTTAGATCTGCTTTTGGCGAAAATATCATGCAATCTTGACCGGTCTTCCTTGGTATTTTCTATCAATGAATGCAACAATTCATCGTTAATAAAATCTGTTGCTCCTTCTGTTAGTTTTCTATCCATTTTCAATTTTATATTTATCTACGTTTTGAAATGCGTGTGAAAGCTCTGCTCCAAAAAGTATTAAGGTCCAGCTAATATTCATCCAGACCAGAAACAGAGGAACTGCAGCAAAAACACCATATACTGCATTTAACCCCGAAACCAGCAATTGAGTTTCCAGATAGAAAAACTGGACCACAATAAATGCAAAAGCTAATAAAATTGCAGAATTAAATGCCGCTGCAAATTTAACCTTTGTATTCGGGATTAAAAAATACATTATCGTAAAGACAATGCAAACAAGCGCGTAAATTGAGAACCACGTGAAAATGGATGTTACAGGAATGAATCTATCTATTTCAAAACCAACTGATCTTAATGCATTTGTATATATAAGACCTAATGTTAGGAAAATTAATATGATCAGTGGAGAGACAAATAAAAGTAGTGTATAATATGCAAGTCTTTTATGGAAAGGACGTCCACCGTCAACCTTCCATATGACGTTAAATGATTTTTCTATGTTAAGCATCAGAAAAACCAGGGTGGATATAAGGAACAGGAAATTTATAATACCGAAAATTCCGTTTTTGAGAGTAGAAATTATGTTGTAGGAAAATTTTAACAAATACTCTATTATCTGCTCATTCCCTTCGAAGTATTTAAGAAGAAGTTCCTGTAGCTTTGCATCATATCCAAATCCATTTGTTATTGCAAACATTACGGCAAAAAAAGGCACAACAGACATAGCTGATAAAAAGCTTAGATTTGCTGCCTGAAGGCCAACTCTGTCAGAAGTGAAACCCTTGATTGTAATCAGCAGTACTTTCAAATATCTGACCATACGAGCTTTCATAATACTAAACTCAGAAAGGTCGAGGTGCCAAATATCTATAAGGAGAAACCTGAGAACTCTTTGGTAAGTATGTTTTACTGCATATCTTTTCAAGATATATTGTGCATGTATTTGGCAGGGTTAATAATATATCTCATATGTGTGCCTTTTCCGATCTCTCCTTGCTCGTCAAAGGCCACGACACTAAATGTAAGCTTTTTACCTTCAATCAAAATCAACTCTGCCTCAGCATAAACCTTGGTTCCCATAGGAGTTGCACGCGTATGTTTAACATTAACCTCAATTCCTACAGTATCCTGTGTCTCGGGTAATGAGAATTTTGCCAGAAGGTGGGCAGATTGTTCCATCAATGCAATCATTGCAGGAGTAGCAAAGACATGAAGAAGACCTGAGCCGTAATAAGCAGCAGTGTCAGTTTCTGTTACGAGCTTTTCAATAATTAATTTTTTTCCTATCTCCATCATAGTCATAATATTTTATTGGCAATATTTTCAAATCCTTCCATTTTAGCAACACTTGGTGAACCAATAAGATCAACAGGTTCACTAACAAGGTTCCAGTTCATTTTCTCAGAAAATGCTAGAAGTGATTTTAATCCCCCTCCGCTCCAGCTGTAGGAGCCAAAAAGGGCATAATTTTTATTTTTTGGATTAACCACTTCAAGTTCATGACAAAGGTGAACCATCATTGGGTGCATCCCTGTATTATAGGCACAGGAGCCTAAAACAATAGATTTATATCTCCATATATCGCTTATAATATATGAAATATGTGTTTTTGAAACATCGTATATCTTTATATTCCTTATGCCTTTTTCTGCAATAAGACGAGCCAGATAATCGGCCATTTTCTCAGTATTTCCATACATAGAAGCAAAAGCAATAACAACACCATCCTCAGAGACATGTTTGCTCCAGTTGTCGTATAATGCTATAACCTTCTCCGGATTCTTTCGCCAGACTGGTCCATGGGACGGGCAGACAAATCTGACAGATACACCATTGAGTTTTGCAAGGGCCTTCTGAACCATGTGACTGTACTTGCCAACTATGTTGGAGTAATAACGCCTCATTTCATCAAGCATATAAGGCTCAAAATTTATCTCATCATCGAATATTCCACCATCAAGTGTCCCAAAACCGCCAAATGCATCACAAGAGAAGAGAATCTGATCTGTAACATCATATGTCATCATTGTTTCTGGCCAGTGTACCCATGGTGTAAGTACAAATTTCAGTTTATGATAACCTAAGTCAATAAGATCACCGTCATTAACCTCAATAAATTGCTCTTTTGTAATACCAAAATATGCTTCCAGCATTTTAAAGGTTTTGATATTACCCACAATCTTCAGTTCAGGATAGAATTTAAGGATCATTCCGGTCATACTTGCATGATCTGGCTCCATATGATTAATTATCAGATAATCAAGTTTTTTTCCTCCTAATATATTATCAATCTCCTCCAGATAATCATTTTTGGATCCAAATTCAAGGGTATCAATAAGTGCCGATTTCTCATCTGCAATCAAATATGAATTATAAGCAACGCCATTTGGCAAAGGCCAATTATTCTCAAATAACTGTTTTTTACGATCATTTGTTCCTAAATAGTATACTTTATTGCTTACAATGATATTCTTCATATTAAAAAACGGCTTAGTTTACTTATGTTAAATTAATTAATTCCTAAAAATACGACTTTATTTTAAAAGTTTCCAAAATATAAATCAGAAATCATAACATTTTATGAAATTCTTCTTCACTGATAACTTTAATGCCCAATTTTTCAGCCTTTTGAATTTTTCCGGGACCAGGTTTATCGCCGGCAAGCAGGTAATCTGTGTTTGATGATAATGAACTTACAACTCGTCCGGAATTTAAGCTTATAATATTCTTTATTTCTTCTCTTGAAACAGAAAAGTTACCTGTTATAACAATATTGTTGCTGAGTAGCTTTTCTGAAACTATCTGGTTGCTCTGGTCAACCTGTTCAAAAATTAAGCCTTGTTCCTTTAATTCATTGATTAATTTTATATTATCACTATTACTAAAATAGTTTATCAGAGATTCGGCCATTATTTCACCCACCTCTTCAACATTTAAAAGCTCCTCTTTTGAGGCAGAGATAATATTATCTATGTTTTTAAAGTGATTAACAAGATTCTTAGCTGTAGTTTCACCAATATATCTTATACCCAATGCAAAGAGTATTTTATAAAAAGGGCTTTTTCTTGATTTGTCTATGCTTTCAAGAAATCTTTCGGCTGCTCTGTCTTTCCATCCATCAAGATTCATCAACTGCTCCTTTTCCAGTTTATATAAATCGGAGAGACTCTTTATATATTTCAAATTAAATAACTGGTCTATTGTAGCCTCTCCCGCAAGAATGTCCAGAGCCTTACGTCCTGTAAAATGTAAAAATCTGGCTTTTATCTGAGTAGGACATCCCGATTGATTAGGACAGAATTGTTTTGCCTCACTCTCTTCTCGTACAAGCGGGGTGCCGCAATCGGGACATAATTCAGGAAATATTACTGGTTTCAAATCAATACCCCTTTTTGATTTGTCTACTGATATAATTTTTGGAATAATTTCGCCTCCCTTTTCAACAAAAACAAAGTCACCTATATGAATATCAAGAAGTTTTATCTGGTCACTGTTATGCAGGGATGCCCTTTTTACAGTTGATCCCGACAGAAGTACAGGTTCAAGATTCGCTACTGGGGTTATTGCTCCGGTTCTGCCAACCTGATAATCAATTGATAAAATTCTTGAAATGGCTTGTTCTGCCTTAAACTTGAAAGCAGTTGCCCAACGGGGAGATTTTGCAGTAAAGCCAAGGATTCTCTGATAGTTTAGATTATCTACCTTAATGACAACTCCGTCAGTCGGATATGGTAAAGATTTCCTTTCAATATCCCAGTAATTAAGATAATCCATAACCTCATCTATACTCTTGCACAATTTTGTATAGGGCGATACAGGAAGCCCCCATTTACCGGCAAGAATCAGTGATTCAAAATGGCTCTCGCAAAAATTATCCAATGTGACAATGTGATATAGAATTGATTGGAGCCCTCTGTTAGGAATTTCTTCATAGTCAAGTAGTTTAAGTGATCCGGCCGCTGCATTTCTGGGATTTGCAAATACAACATCTTCGCTATCGTTCCTTCTTTTATTAAGCTCTTCAAAAGAACTCCATGGCATGAAAATTTCTCCTCTTATATCAAAATCCGAGGGATATGTATCACCTTTGAGAGATAAAGGTATTGAGGGAATCATTTTTACGTTCCGGGTAACATCGTCTCCAACCGTACCATCGCCTCTCGTAACAGCACTTACAAGACGACCCTTATTATATGATAAAGAGATTGCCGTTCCATCTATCTTTAACTCACAAACATAGTTGAATGGCTTGTTAATTATTTTTTTAATTCGCTCATTAAAAGA
>CAZREC010000080.1:0-11575 GCA_964599025.1 uncultured Muribaculaceae bacterium
AATTAAAATTTATTCAATTTTATTTGGATTTTAAAACAGTACCTTTATTTTTTAACGATGCGACTGCGTAGTGGGTAAATACGGGGCACGTATCTGAAAATTCCGCCCCTTATCAGAAAACAGGGTACACAATGTGTGTCCCCATGTACCTAACCCGGATTACCTACCAACCCCATGAACAATACGCAGCCTGTGGATTTTTCGCAAATTGCAAATACAAACGGACGATTGGCAGTAAATGTGACAGGAGGCGCGTATGATGTCAGACTGATGCCAATTACTGTTACAGCTGCTGCCTCTGTTCCTTTTTCATTTACATCTATGTATGTGAATTGGTCTACCTTAGAAATATATGTTTGATAAAGAGGAAATATTTTTGAAAAGTCTGCCTTGACAGGATCAAAAGCAATTGCCATTCCCATCTGTTTCAACACCTCAATTAAATCGCCGTTGTACTCTATCTTGAATTTTGGAATTTGCAGGGCAACCTCTTTAGAAGTTCTGCCATTGATCATATTAAGCCAGTACGATGGACTTTTTAGCTTTGTAACCATTGCAGACATTGAGACGTTTTCTTGAGGCAACATCAACATCATGCTGAACGCTCCATTTCCATATGGTAAATTGACTGCAGACAAGGTTTCGTCATTATAATACAACATCTTAGCCTTGTTGTTCATCATATTGACTGTTGCACTTGTGCCATCTTCCTTTCTGAATGGAGCCTGTTTTGTATCTGATTCCTTGAATCCGTATCCTTCTCCCCATGTTCCTTTAAAATACAGAGCATTAAGCAGGAACATCATATCATAAGGTGAAATCTGCTTTAGTACATCCTTAATCAATCCATTTGTATTGTCTGAACACCACTTGTTGATAATGTTTACTGCAGAAGGTAATGTGAAATCGATTGCTTCTACTTGTGCTTTATACCAGGTTTTGTTGGTCTGAACAAACTCATCGTTTACCATGGCCCCTTTTCTGTACCAGATTGAGTTTGCAATTGCCAGTCTTACAGAAGGATCTGTAGAAAGCAAGGCATCCTTCATCTTTTTATAGTAGCCATTTAACTCATCACTTGTATAATTTTCAAGGCCCAGTGTGTTTTGTATAGCTGTTCTTGTCTCTCCGTTTGCTCCGTTCCATACCATTGCCAACGCAGTACTTAGGCTGAATGGAGAGATCATTATGTTTTCCTTTTTTGCCCCTTTAGCGTTTTGCTCATATGCACGTGAGAAAAATTCCAGAGAAAAATCTTTATCAGACTCAGCGATTTTTGTTTCTGACGTATTAAGCTGTATTGTTATTGGTTCAGTAACTGTTTGAGGATCGGATTTTTCGCAACTACTAAATATAGTCGTAAATAAAACTATTAAAAAAAAGATGCCCTTTTTCATATTCTTGTTTTTTCGGAAATTTCTATTTATTAAAAACAGTGAACACTGCCACTTAATTTAATAGACGTAAAATACAATGTAATTGCTACAAAAGTCTGAAAATTTTATCTTTTGATAATATTATAACCCTGAATATTAATACGCAGATTTTCTTTTTCATCAGCTTAAATTTTCAGAATATTTTACTTAAAGGTAT
Organism: uncultured Muribaculaceae bacterium; assembly: GCA_964599025.1. Lineage (GTDB taxonomy): Bacteria > Bacteroidota > Bacteroidia > Bacteroidales > UBA932 > Bact-08. The sequence goes on from CAZREC010000080.1 coordinate 1,594, forward strand.
GTAAAGTTGAATATAGGAAACCAAATTATCTAACTTTGCATAAAACAGACGTAAGATGATTAAATCTATCATTTCAATAGCATTAAAGTTCATTCTTCTTATTTTTTTCTTTGCACAGACCTTCACAACATCAACAACAGAAGCGCAGCAACCAATTAAAAGTGACCCCAGATTCGTCACTTATTACGAAAAAAACAACTTTAACAGAACTCCGCGTTATGCAGAAACCGTAGAATTTTGCAAACTTCTTGACGCAAACTCTCCAATGGTAAAATATACTTCATTCGGAATTTCTCCTCAGGGGAGAGATATTCCTCTCTTAATAGCAGACAAGGATGGGCTGACTTCTCCCGATGCCATTCGTGCCAAAGGCAGGTCTGTTGTACTTGTCGAGGCAGCAATTCATGCAGGCGAACCAGATGGCAAGGATGCAGGATTGATGCTTATAAGAGACATCGCTCTATACAATAAGTTCCCCGGTATTCTGGATAATGTCTCTCTGCTATTTATACCCATAATAAATGTAGACGGACACGAAGATTTTGGAAGCTTCTACAGGATAAATCAGAATGGTCCCGAGGAGGTCGGTGCGAGATATACTGCTCAGAGGTATAACATGAACAGAGATTTCATAAAGGCCGATGCACCCGAAACCCGTGCATTCATAAACCTTTACAAAAAATGGATGCCCGAACTGTTCATGGATATTCACGTCACCAACGGAGCCGATTTTCAGTATGTATCAACCTATGGAGTTGACCATTGCGGGTTTCTGAATGACAATCTGCTTAAATGGACCAACTGTGTGTATGAGAAAAAGCTTAAAGAGGGAATGGCAGCAGCCGGTTTCCCTATCTTCCCTTATTTCGAGTCCTACGGTATGAATCAGAGATATGGTGTTCTTCCAAACAACTTTCCTCCTCAATATTCAAACGGATATGCATCTGCAAATAACAGGATAGGGATACTGGTAGAGAATCATATCTATAAGCCTTACAAACAAAGAGTAGAATCGTCATACAACCTTATTCTTCAGTCACTAAAGATAATAGGAGAAAACAGTAAATTACTCCAAAAGGAGATAGCAGAGGCAGATAGAAACTCTTCTTCAGAAATGTTCAGACAAGATTCGCTTCCGCTTATGTTTGCTCACGATTTTAAGGACAGTATAATTGTTGATTATCTTGCATGGAAAGACAAAACTGTAAAGAGTGACCTTTCGGGGGCAGACTGGACATACTCCGACAGAACATCACCTGTAACCATCAGTCTCCCCCTTTTCACATCTTATAAAAAGGATCTGCTAATCAAGCTTCCAAAAGCCTATATTATACCACAGGAGCAAATCGAAACAAGAGAGCTCCTTGACCTGCACGGAATCAAATACAGTACCCTCAACAGAGATACCACAATTTATGTCGAAACATACCGTTTTGTCAATCCAAAATGGTCCGAGTTTCCAAATGAAGGCAGAGTAACCCTTACAACCGGATACACGACTCAAAAAGAGAATGTAAAATTCAATAAAGGAGATTTCGTAATATTAACCGCTCAGCCAAAGGTAAAAATCATTGCCCATATGCTGGAGCCCAAATCACCCACATCTCTTGTATATTGGGGATTTTACAATCTGTACGCGCGTCCTGCAACAGAGTTCTGGATAAGATTAAACTATATGGAGGTAAAAGGAAGAGAAATGCTAGCCAAAGACCCTTTGCTCAAAAAGGAGTTTGAAGCAAAAAAGGAATCAGATCCTGCCTTTGCAAACGATCCTCAGTCAATCCTGCAGTTTTTTATGACTAAAGTCAGGGAAAATGTAGAACCAAATGTCAGTCGTTACCCTGTTTGCCGTATCTTATAATTTCACATTATAATACGTTTAGGATGATGAGTGAGGCTTTAGGTTACGTGCACCGGATTTACCCACTTCGCGTTCTTTACGCTAAAAAACAGAGGCAAAACCGATGTTGTTCTAGCTTATAAGCTGCCGGTTTTGCTACCTGTTTTTTATACGCTCCAATCACTTAGTGGGTGACCAAATCCTCTTTGCAAGTACCCTAAAACCTCACTCATCATCTCTATATCAGTAATATTTATTTATTCGATTTCTTATACAACTAAGTGATTATTTTGATATTAACCAGAGTTTTTATAGATTTGTAATGACATCGTGATAAGTGATATGAGAAAAATATTGGTATTTATTACTTTTAACATTTTCCTGAATTCCATTTCGGCACAAACAAGATTCTTTAAAGGTCAGGTAGTGTCGGAAAACGGAAAAGCCATATCATACGCAACTGTCAATTTTTCAAATTCTTCTTCTCCAAAAATCATTATTACTAAAATCACCTCCGATGATGGAAGTTTTATTTTAAATGCAGATAGTCTTAAAGGCAGTTATATTATCAGCATAAGCCATCTTTCTTTCAAGACGCTAAAACAAGAGGTTGATTTCACTAATCTATCTGAGGATATTCATATATTTTCTTTAGTGGAAAAAATCCAAAAAATGAAGGAAATTAAGATAATAGCAAGATCTCAGGTTATTTATCGCAAACGAGACAAGGTAATTATGGATGTGCAAAACAATGCACTAGCAGTTGGTCAAAATTTATACAATCTGCTTCAAATGGCACCAGGTGTTATTGTTATGAATAAACAAATTTTCCTCAATGGAGAATCGGGTACCAGAATTTATATCAACGATAAGCCTCTGCTATTAAGCGGAATATCCCTTCAGAATTATCTTAATAGCTTACAGGCAAGTAATATAAAATCCATTGAGATTACAGCACACCCTTCGGCAGAAAACGATGCCGAAGGGACAGGAGGAATTATCAACATCATTCTTAAGAAACCCTCAATCATGGGTATAAGTGGTTACTTGGGCCACGATCAGAATTTCGGTTTGGGAAAATTTCCCACCTACAATCCATATGTTTCAATTAATCTAAAAACAAACAAGCTGCAACTATCTGTAGGATATGCCTTTTTAAATCAAAAAGATTTCTTTCATATGACACAGATTCGAAGTCTTGCTAATAATGGAATACAAACTCTGATAACTGATGAGATCCAAAAAACAAACAACAACGACGCAAATATAACAGTCAGTTACGATTTAACAAATAAACAAAATATAAGTGTTTATTACTTTAGCAGTTTGTCTAAATATAACGCAACTACATCAGGAGCAACAAAAAACAACTATTCCAATAATGTAAACGATATGTTTTCCCACGGGAATTTCCCGTCCAGAACTAATAATATTTTTTATAATACCGGATTTAACTACGAATGGATTACGGATACATTAAAATCAAAATTTTTGATAATAGGTGATTACACATTTCGCAATTCCGATGCCTGCAGTAAAATTAACAGTAAAACCTACAACTATACCAATCAGTTGATTGGAGATACTGTATATAACTATATGTTTCCCAATATCTCAAAAATATATACTTTGGATGTTAGATATAAAAAAAATTACAAATCTGGAACAGAGCTTATATTAGGAGGGAAAATGGCACTTACCGATATAAGTACCAGAAATCTCTTTGAAATATTTAAGGATGGAATCTGGGTTAGTCCTACGGAAAATGATTTCAACTATAGTTACAGAGAAAATGTAAACGCCTTATTTCTAGTTTTGTCCGGAAAATTTTTATCTGTTGATTATAAAGTCGGTATTAGGACAGAAAACAGTCATATAAAAGGGTTATTAAATGGTTCTTTCCAAGATTCGATTTATACACAAAAATATTTTGACCTATTCCCATCTTTTTTTATTGGTAAAGTATTAGATAAAACAGGGAATCATTACCTTTCTTTGAGTTATAATAAAAGAATCGGACGTCCAGTATATTCTTTACTTAATCCTTATAAATATTATACAGGCAATTATAGTGTAACCTCAGGAAATCCATATTTAGAACCTTCCTATACCGATGTCATCGAATTAGGTTATACTTTACAAAACAAATATCATTTCGGTTTGGCCCAAACATATATAAAAAATCAAATAAACAGAATTTCTAAAATCGATCCATTCAGCAGCATAATCAATTACTTGCCAGAAAATATTGGCCATTCTGTAATATCCAAGCTAACCATAACGGCACCACTCAGGATTACAAAATGGTGGAGAACCAATAATTCACTATTAATACTATATGTGAAAACAACATCTGCGGAATTTAGAATTCAAAGAGGAACTTTTACCCTCCAAAATAATAATGAATTCAGTCTTGGGAAATCGACATCAATGAATCTTAGTGCATATTATAATCTCCGTGCAATATATGGTAACACCATAAGCAAACCCTTCTCTAATATCTCTATAGGAATAAGACAAAGACTATTTAAAGACAAACTAATAATAAGTGCGGACATTTGGGATTTGTTTTATAGCAATAATCCTGAGATGATCAGCTATTACAACAACACACAAATATTAATCGATAAGAAATATCAGACAAGACTGCTAATGTTTTCTTTAGTATACAACTTTAATCTCGGAAAGATATTTAAAACAAAGCCGGTAGAGAAAAGTAATGAAGATGAAAAAAGCAGATTGCAAAAATTCTAAAATGTATTAGACATTCAGGATGTCCCAGATAGTGAATACAGCAAAAATTACCGAGGCAAAACCATTGGCTGTGAAGAAGGCTGCGTTGATCCGTGACAGGTTTGAGGGTGAGACAATCAAGTGCTGATATATAAGCAAAATTGTAAAAATAGCTGCCCCCACCATGTAAATTGTTCCCATGTCTGCTACCACATAAAACAGGTAAAGAAGAGGAAGAATAAGTAAGTGACCGATTGCCGAAATTGTCAGCCCCCCTTTTTTTCCATACATCTCAGGGACTGAATGGAGCTTTTGCTCTTTATCGAACTCTTCATCGGCCAGAGCGTAGATTATGTCAAACCCGCTTACCCATAACAGCACAATAAGAGACAGTATTAGCGGAGCAATATGAAATGTCCCAGCTATGCTCAGATAAGCACCAACCGGCGCAATGGCCAGAGCCAGTCCAAGGACATAATGACATAGAGAAGTGAATCTTTTCATAAAGCTGTAAAGGAGCAATACAGACATCGCCGGGAAAGCGAGATAAAAGCACAAAGAATTTATCAACAGTGCAACTGTAAGGAAAAAAGCTACATTGACAATTACAAACACCTTTACTGCTGTTGGCGAAAGTTTGCCTGCAGGAATCTCACGTGATGCAGTTCTTGGGTTCATGGCATCAATATCCCTGTCAAGATATCGGTTAAATCCCATGGCAGAATTTCTGGCAAATATCATTGCCAGTAAAATCTTTCCCAACAACCACCAGGAAAAATCGTTTCCGGTAATTTTGTAAGCCAGAAAAAAACCTATCAGTGCAAAAGGCAGGGCAAATACGGTATGTGAGAATTTGACAAGCTTAAGGAATTTGCCAATCTCGTCAATAATAGACTTAGACATCTCTTTTATGGTTGAACTACCTGAGTGTTGCGCCGAAACGTTCCATAAAGGCAGTAAGTAGTCTGTTCATAACCTCCTCCACATATTTGTCAGTAAGGGTTTTCTCAATATCCTGTAGCGTGAAGCTAAGGGCATACTGTTTTTTGCCGGCAGGAATCTTGTCACCTCTGTAAACATCAAAAAGAGTCACCTGCTTAAGTATCTTTTTTTCAGATTTGAAAGCCACTTTTCGTAATTCGGCAAATGAAACACCCTCATCAATCAATAGTGCCAGGTCCCTTCTTACTTCAGGGAATTTTGGCAGTTCACTGAACAACACCTTTTGCTTCTTAACCTGATTGAAAAGTATGTTCCATGAAATTTCTGCTGCAAAAACCTGTTGCTTTATACGAAATTGCTTGAGTAGCTGATTGTTTATAGTACCCATTATGGCAAGTTCCTTACCCCCTGATGTTTTATATATCAGACCCTCAGCAAAAATATCAGCAGGAGCAGCCTCATATTCCAATTCGTCAACCTTAATGCCAAACCTCTTTAAAAGCAGTTCAAGATAACCTTTCATTGAGAAATAACTCGCCGGTCTGGCAGCGTTTCTCCAGGCTGCATTTCCGGGGCCTGAAACAAATAGTGCTAGTTTTGGAGCTTCTGAATATGAACTCAGATCATTTCCATCTGTCCCTTTTTCAATGGAATAGACATTACCCATTTCAAAAAGTCTGAGATCTGGATGCTGACGGTTTATATTATAGGATATAACTTCCAGACCATTGATAATCAGGGTCTGACGCATAGAATTAAGATCGGTGCTTAGTGGATTTAAAATTCGCACCAGCTTATCTTCGGGAAAAGTTCTCAGTTTTGAATAGTATTCACTCTTGGTCAAAGAGTTATTCATGGTCTCGTAGAATCCGTTATTGGCAAGAAAATCAGCAGCCAATGAGCGTACCTTTTCCGGGTCAGGCTTTGGAGTTGCATTAATTGATGCATGAACGCTTCCCGGAAGTTCAATATTGTTGTATCCGTATATCCTCAAAACCTCCTCAACAACATCACACTCCCTTGTAACATCTACCCTGTATAATGGGGCAAGCACCTCTGCACCCGATTCGTTGCTGGTTAGCACATCAAAATCCATGTAACCAAGAATGGCCATAATAGTGTCAGAGCCTATCTTCTTGCCGATGAACTCCTCTATTCTATTAAAATCAAGAGAAATCTGCACTCTTTCAATTGGCTTTGGATAGACCTCACAAATATCACCAACTACGGTTGCACCAGTAACCTCCTGTAACAGTATTGCTGCTCTCTTTAGTGCATATGGAACATTTGCCGGGTCCGCACCCCTCTCGTATCTGAAAGATGCATCAGTTTTAAGAGAATGTCTTTTAGATGTTTTTCTAATTGCTACAGGATTAAAGTATGCACTTTCAAGAAAAATTGCTGTAGTCTCATTGGATACTCCCGAATGTAAACCTCCAAAAACACCACCGATACACATCGGGCTATTTACATTGCATATCATTACATCTTCCGGCGAAAGCTCTCTTTCAACACCATCAAGAGTTACAAACCGTTCTCCTTTCAACGCTTCACGGACAACAACCTTACCACCTTCAATCTTGTTGTAATCAAAGGCATGCAGAGGCTGCCCGGTCTCCTGAAGAATGTAATTGGTTATATCAACCACATTGTTGATGGGTCTTAATCCAACTGATTTAAGTGCTGTCTGGAGCCAATCAGGTGATGGAGCAATTTTAATATTGTCAAATGTAAGCCCGGAGTACCTAGGGGCACCATCCTTACTCTGAACAACTACCTCAATAGGTCTTACTGAAGAAGATGATTGTTTCAAATTTTTAAATTCTGAAATGGATGGCAGAATCATATCTCCACTTTTGCCATTAAGCCTTAGGTATGCAGAGAGATCTCTGGCTACACCAATATGGGAAGCTGCATCTACTCTGTTTGGAGTAAGTCCTATCTCAAAAATTGTATCGCTGCTTAAGTGAAGAAATTCTCTTGCTGCAATTCCGGTTTTTGTTTCAGCCGGCAGGACCATTATTCCTTCATGCGAGGTACCTATACCAAGCTCGTCCTCTGCACATATCATACCCATGCTCTCAACTCCACGTATTTTTGAACGTTTTATCTTAATCTGCTCGCCATTGCTGAATGTAAGGTTCGTGCCAACTGTTGCCACAAGTACCTTCTGACCAGCTGCAACATTCGGGGCACCACAAACTATCTGCAACAACTCCTCTGCGCCGGTATTAACCTTTGTAACACTTAGCTTATCAGCATCAGGATGCTTGGTGCACTCAACCACCTCGCCAACAACAACTCCTTCTAGTCCACCCGGAATCTGTTCCACACTTTCCATCGCCTCTACTTCCAGACCTATAGAGCTTAATATTTTATCAACCTCTTCAGGCTGAATTGTGAGATTAATATAGTTTTTTAACCAATTGTATGAGATCTTCATATCCGATTATATTATGTCAATTATTAAAACCTTTTAAAACAGAGATTCAACAAACTCCTTTTTATTGAAAATCTGTAGATCTTCAATCTTTTCTCCAACCCCGATAAACTTAACAGGTATCTTGAACTGGTCAGATATGCCAATAACAACGCCGCCTTTAGCTGTACCATCAAGCTTTGTAACAGCAAGTGCTGTGACATCAGTAGCTTTTGTAAACTCCATTGCCTGCATGTATGCATTCTGTCCCGTAGATCCGTCAAGAACCAGCAGAACTTCGTGTGGTGCATCAGGAATAAGCTTTCTCATAACGTTTCTTATCTTAGTAAGCTCGTTCATAAGATTAACCTTATTGTGTAACCTGCCTGCAGTATCTATAAGAACTACATCTGCTCCCTGCGTAATTGCCGATGCTATGGTGTCATAAGCAACTGATGCAGGATCTGACCCCATCTGCTGTTTTACAATGGGTACTCCTGCCCTTTCGCTCCAAATTGTCAGCTGTTCAACAGCGGCTGCCCTGAATGTATCTGCTGCACCAAGAATCACCTTTTTATCTGAAGCCTTTAGTCTCGCAGCCAGTTTCCCTATTGTAGTAGTCTTGCCAACCCCATTTACCCCGACAACCATTATAACGTACGGTTTTTTGGAAAAATCAAAAGGGATCTCACCCTTATAATTGTCGTCAATATCCAGCAGACCTTCAATTTCTTCTCTAAGGATCGCATTCAACTCACCTACATTCATAAATTTGTCCCTTGCAACCCTGGCCTCCAGCCTCTCAATGATTCTCAATGTAGTTTCAACTCCAATATCTGAAGCAATAAGAGCCTCCTCTATACCATCAAGTGTGTCGTCATCGACCTTTGATTTGCCAACAACAGCACGCGATAATTTCTCAAAAATTCCTATTTTGGTTTTTTCAAGTCCCTCATTCAGTGCTTGTTTCTCCTCTTTCGATTTTGATCCGAAAATTCCAAATAATGCCATTTCTATCGTTTTAACTGTCAAAGATACAAAAAAAATGGAGATGCTATCAACATCCCCATTTTACCCTATATTACCTGAAAAATCTATTTCTTCTCGAAGAACTCCTTTACAGCTTCAGTCGGAACCATCTCCTCCTTGAAAGCATAAGAACCACTACGCTCCGAGCGAACCATACGAATGCATTTAACGTTATTTTTGCCTGAGCCTTTTGTACTACTGAATGTAGCAACTACTTTCTTTGCCATGGTATATTCTTATTTTCTTATTACTTAATCTCACGATGTACAGTAACCTTTTTCATAAAAGGGTTGTACTTCTTACGTTCAAGACGCTGAGTTGTATTCTTTTTGTTTTTTGTGGTGATGTATCTTGAAACTCCAGGAACACCACTTTCTCTCTGTTCGGTACACTCTAGGATAACCTGAACTCTATTACCTTTCTTTGCCATATTCTGTTATATTATACCAAATTAAGTAAACCTTTAGCCTTTGATGCCTTTAAAACTGCAGCCAGACCATTTTTATTAATTGTGCGCATCCCTGCGCAAGAAACTTTAAGGCTAACGAATCTGTTCTCCTCTTCCAGCCAAAAACGCTTGCTCTGCAGATTTGGTGCAAATTCACGCTTGGTACGGCGTTTAGAGTGAGAAACATTGTTCCCGATCATCCTTTTTTTACCTGTAACTTGACAAACTCGTGACATTGTATAAACTATTGTTTGTTATGATCTTTTAAGTACCCTTTTAAGGGCTGCAAATATCAAGATTTTTTTTGTATTATCCAAATATTTACACAATTTTAAAAATCCTCTTCCACCTTATATTCTTAGGGAAAGAGTTATATTGGTCTTTTGAAAACCAGACTATGGATGGTGTTCCAACAATATGTGACTCCGGAACAAATCCCCAGTAGCGGGAATCCAGAGAGTTATGTCTGTTGTCGCCCATCATGAAGTAATAATCCATTTTGAAGGTATAGTTGTTTGTCTGCTTTCCATTTATGAAAATCAGCAAGTCTTTAACCTCAAGTGTATTCCTC
>CAZREC010000081.1:0-11466 GCA_964599025.1 uncultured Muribaculaceae bacterium
TCTGGGAACTAAGTGGTATAGCAATCAGTAAGAACAGAGATATGAAGGTAGTCCGCAGCATTATTTAACCACTCCTCTTTTTTTTGCCATTTTTGCAGCAATGCCCATACTAGTGTCCAGTTTGTCTGCCTGACCCCAGTAGATGTCGGCAAGATCGTACTCTTTAAGAGAGTATAGTACCTCTGCATAGTGGTCAAGTATAGCGGCACTCTCGTTTCCTCCGTATATCATTGCGTGTTTAAAAATAGCCCTTGCTTCAATATCCTTGTTCATCAGATGTAATATCCAGGCATATGTATCGAGATATGTTGGATTGTTTGGCTCGGCCTCAATGGTCTTTTTACTCATCTCGTATGCCCGTTTAAGGTTTTTTCCCTCCAGACTCAGATAATATGCATAGTTATTTAAAGTTGCAATATGATTTGGCTCCTTGTCCAGCGTCTTTTTGTAGTAGCTGAAGCACTCTTTCTTGTTTCCTATCTGGTAGTAAAGGTCGCCCAGAATAGATAGGTTCCTGACAGTAGAAGCGCTGTCTCCTTTTGCCAGTGAGAGCAACTCTTTAAAAATCTCTATTGATTCCGGTATCCTCTTAGATTGCATCAGCCCGATTCCCTTAAGTTCCAGGAAATCCCGGTCCTTAGGAAGTATTGTAAGGGCAGAATCACTGCAGATTACAAGGTTATCCCATCTTTCCATATAGTATAAAAGAGAAAGGTATTGCTTGTGAGCCTCTTTGGAATCGTAATGTGCCTTAAGATTCTTGCCTAGCACCCTTATTGCCGGATCTGTTCTGCTAGTCTGGACAAGATATAATGCATAAGTATATGCAACTGAAGTATCGCCGGGGTGGGCAAGATAGATGTTAGACATCATGGTGTCTACCTGAGGAGTGAATGTCTGTACAAATTTCTGGCTCGATAATATCTCAGTCATGTAGCTTATCTTCATCTTTGGGTCTATATCCGGATTTGCAAGAAACGGGAACACTCTTTCAAAATAGAGGTCGAACTGATTCCTTATCCTGAATACCTCAGCCATTCCAAAGCTTGCCGGTATATAGGTGGGATCCATTGAGAGAGCCTTTCTGTAGTATTCAAGAGCCACAGTATCCTTTTGTCTGCCGGAATAGATATCTCCGAGCAGGGTTGCTGTCCGCGGGGTGCCATAATCTTTGTCGAACTCTTCAAGATATTTATATGCCTCTTCCTTTTTATTTTCAAATACCAGCAAATTATAGCGGGTAAGACCTGTTGCCTCATTCTTGCCAACATACTTTTCTATCTGGTCCAGTACGTTCCATGCCTTGCCAATATTCTTCTGCTGAATATATAAGTCAATCATGTCATCGTAAAGTTCTGTCTTCTGCGGATACTTATCCAGCAGCCCCTCATATATCTCTATTGCCTTATCGGGCATGTTCTGGGCTGCCATTATTTTTGCCAGCTGTACACTGTACCAGTAATTATTAGGATCCATCTTTACAGCAGTTTCCATAAGCAAAAGGGCTTTGGGCAAATCTCCCTTTTGAAGACTGAGATTTGCTGAATAATAATAAACTGCATCGTTTTTTGTGCCTCTTTTCAGGAGTTCATCAAAAATTTTCTGAGCCTCTTCGAGGCTTCCAATATTATACTGTCTAAGTCCTTCGAGATAGTAGAACTGATCTGACCCCTCCTTAGTTTGTGCCGTGATCTCTTTTGGGAAGGAGCTAATTGCTAATAGTGTTGTTATTATGGAGAAAAAAATAGTTCTGAGGATGATAGGATATCTGGACATCTGGTTATGAGGTTCTGGTTATATTATATTTATACTACAAAGTTAATTAATTTCCATGCTTTGCAAATATCACTCCATTGATAAAATTTTTATTTGTTGTGCAACGAATTATTACTATTTTGCATCTTATAAATACAAGTGATGAACGCCACTTCAAGAGAATATTCAACAGAAATAGAGTTGCTGGAAGCCTGTGTAAATCAGGATCAAAGGGCACAAAGGATACTCTATGAGTTATATTCTCCCCGTATGCTGACTCTCTGTATCCGATATATTGGAGAGAGGGAGAAGGCGAGGGATGTTCTGCACGATGGCTTTATTACGGTGTTTGAAAAAATTGGCAGTTACAATGCAAGTGGCTCTTTTGAAGGTTGGTTAAGAAGGATTTTTGTCAATACGGCCTTGATGTCGTTGAGAAAAGGAGATGTTCTCAAGTATTCGGAGGATTTGACAACAGTTGAAAGGGAGGTTACAGTTGATAGTTCGGTGCTGGGAAATATTTCGTCGAAGGAGCTGTTGAAGTTGATAGCGACCATGCCGGCAGGATTCAGGACAGTGTTCAATATGTATGCAATTGAGGGTTTTTCGCACCAGGAGATTGCAAAAGAGATGAATATAAGCGAAGGAAGTTCCAGGTCGCAGCTAAGCAGGGCGAGAATCTGGCTTCAGGAAAGAATAGGAGAAAGATATTAGTATGCAGGATACAGAGTTTGATAAAAGGATTAAGGAGTTGATGGATGAGCATCTCGAGATGCCCGGTGAGGGGTCGTGGGACAAGCTTCTTCTTGGCCTTAATAAGAGAAAGAGGGCAAAAGTGCTCTATTTCAGAAGGGCGACATATGCATCCATAGCTGTAGCTGCTTCTCTTCTTTTACTGCTGGTACTTGGCAAGGAATCACCTGTTCCTGCAACAATAGACAATGTAGCCAAACAAAATGTAATTGCAGATAAAACCCCGGAAAATAAAAATGTTGAAATCGCTGTTGATAATCAGTCAGCAAAAACAGTGATTATTAAAAAGCACAAAACAACCTTAGCGAAAAAAGTGACTTCCGGCAACGAAATGCCAAACACAGATCTTGTAGCAGATAATCTGATCAATAAGGAAGCTGCAGGGAACACCACAAAACCAGCGGAGGAAAGAACCGTTCAGCCTTCAGCTGCTCAAAACAAAAATTACAAGCAATATGAATTTGAGGAGGAGAAACCGGTAAGAAGATTTACAAAAGATTTGTTTTACTCGTTGTCTACAAACCTCTCGCCATCTATGTACAGCAAATCAATAAACATGCTTTCGGTGGCGTTTGGATACCAGAATGATTTTGTTCCTATAAACCTAATGGAGACAATCCAGCCTCAATCTGTATCAGACACAAAATACGCAATGCCTCTGTCGTTCGGTGTTCAGGCACAGTATCCTGTTAACGCAAATCTCTCAATTGGTGCCGGGCTCAGTTATTCGCTTCTGGTGTCGCATTATCAGCAATTCTCATATAACCGCAGGCTTGACATACAGCAGAGCCTTCACTATCTGGGTATTCCTGTTAATGCATATTACAGTCTTATTCAAAACAATAAGTTCAAGGTATATGTTTCCGGCGGATTTATGCTGGAGAAGGGCCTGATTGCTAGTTACAGAACCACCGACAACGGAGCAAAGAGGTTCGAAAGTGTTGCCATATCTGGAGTTCAGTTTTCACTCGCTGCCGGTTTAGGAGCGGAGTTCAAGATGAACAAGGAGGTTGGTATTTACTTCGACCCTGCACTGGCATATTACTTCAACTGCGATCAGCCTGACAATATAAGAACAGCTCAGCCACTGCAATACAAATTCGAACTTGGAATGCGTTTCCACTTGTAAGCTCTTTTTTTGCTAACTTTACAAAAAAAAGAGTTGTCTACTACTGCAATTGTCATACTTAACTGGAACGGAAAGCACTTTCTTGAGCGTTTCCTGCATATTTTAGAGTTAAAGTCAGAGATGCCCGGCGTATCTGTAATTGTTGCCGATAATGGCTCTACGGATGGATCCGTAGATTACATCAAGAAAGAGCATCCCAATGTCCGCATTATTGAATTCGAAACTAACCATGGCTTTACAGGTGGTTACAACAGAGCTCTTGCTCAGATTGATGCCGACTATTTTCTGTTGCTGAATTCAGATATTGAAGTTACCAACGGATGGCTCAAACCACTGATCGATAAGATGGACTCATCTCCTTCGGTTGGTATTTGTATGCCAAAGATAAAATCGGCATTTGATCATGACAGCTTTGAATATGCAGGCGCAAGCGGGGGTTTTCTTGATGTTCTGGGATTTCCCTTTTGCAGAGGAAGGATTCTTTCGAATATTGAAAAGGACAGGATGCAGTATAATCAGGCAATTGAGGTCTTCTGGGCCTCGGGTGCTGCAATGATGATTCGTTCTGAATTGTACAGATCGCTTGGTGGTTTTGATGAATATTTTTTCGCTCACATGGAGGAGATAGATCTTTGCTGGAGGGCAAAGCTTGCAGGATGGCAAGTATGGGTATATCCGGAATCGGTTGTTTACCATGTAGGGGGAGGGACCCTGCCGAACAACTCACCACATAAACTCTATCTCAATTACAGGAACAACCTTCTGATGCTGCACAAGAATCTACCTGCAGGCAGACGCAGGGGGATAATATTTAGCAGACTTATTATTGACGGGCTCTCCGCAATAGCTTACATATTACAGGGAAAAGCCTTATACTTTGCCTCTGTTTTCAAGGCTCACATGGACTTCTATATGTTAAGACGCAAGGTTAAGAGAAGTGAAGTACCAGTAAAACGTCAAATTTCAGGTATTTACCAAGGCAGTATTCTCTTCTCCTTTTTCTGGTCGGGTAAAAAACTGAGATACATAGATATCGGGCCCGATATTACTTAGTGTTTTTTCAGAGAACATCAAGTATCCGCTCAAGGCGTGTTCCTCTCGAACCTTTTATCAAAAAAGTATTATCAGCTACAGGATTCTCGAGAAGATAATCTTTAAGTTCCAGGGATGTTTTGAAAAACTTTGCCTTATTTATAAGCATCTGGTCCCCTTGAGCTGCAGCTTCAAATTCTGACCCAACAAAAAAGAGGTTGTCCGTCGGTATCTCTTTGATGAAATCAAGGATGGCCCGGTGCTCTTTTTGCGATTCTGTTCCAAGTTCCAGCATATCTCCAATAATAAGCGAAGTCTCCCTTTTCTCCATCTTACTGAAGTTTTCAAGTGCCGCTTTCATACTAGTTGGGTTTGCGTTGTAGGCATCTACTATAAGGGTGTTTGCCTTACCTTGTACAAGCTGTGACCGGTTGTTTGAAGGGATGTAATTCTCTATTGCCCTTATAGAATCTGCCAAATCTATATTGAAGAGTTTTCCTGTTGCAAGAGCTGCAAGTACATTGTCGGAATTATATGCTCCTATAAGGTGAGTGTTTATAATTTCACCGGAGTGTAAACGCATTCTCAGGAAAGGCTCGGCCGAAGATGTTGGTAAAATTTTGCACCCCTGATAATTTAGTCCATAAAGAACAGTTTTTATCCCGGGCCGTTTTTGGATCATTTCAACGAGATGGAGATTGTCACTATTGAAAATAGCCGTTCCACCGGATTTCACCAGATAGTCATAAAGTTCACCCTTGGTAGCCTTTACACCTTCGAAAGAACCAAAACCCAACAGGTGTGCCTTGCCTACATTGGTTATAAGTCCATAATCCGGCTGTGAAATTGAAACAAGAGTAGCAATCTCTCCCGGTGCACTTGCCCCCATTTCAATGACTCCAACCTGTGTTTCCGAAGTCATTTTGAGAATTGTCAGAGGCACTCCTATATGATTGTTCAGGTTTCCTTGTGTAGATGTAACCCTGTACTTTGCAGATAAAACAGCCGAAATTAGCTCTTTGGTTGTTGTTTTACCGTTTGTGCCCGTAAGTCCGACAACAGGTATTCCAAGTCTGATCCGGTGAAAGCGAGCAAGATCCTGCAGAGTTGTAAGAACATCATCGGTCTGAATAAGATTGCTGATTGACGGGAGTGATTTATCGTCTGCAATTGAGTATTTTGCACCTGCTTCAAGTGCGGCAATGGCAAAACTGTTGCCGTCAAAGTTATCTCCTTTGAGTGCAAAGAATATTGAGTCTGGTGTTATTGCCCTGCTGTCTGTGCACACTCCGGACGATTCCAGAAAAATTTTGTATAATTCTTGTATTTGCATATAAGTTTCTGATTCTATTTTTTACCTGTTGAGCCAAATCCACCCTCTCCACGTTCACTCTCTCCAAGTTCATCTGAGAGTACCCACTCTACTCGTTCGAACTTTGCAACAATCATCTGCGCCACCCTCTCTCCGGGAACCAGTACAAATGGCTGATCCGACAGGTTAACCAGTATTATCTTTATCTCTCCGCGATAATCGGCGTCAATTGTTCCGGGACTGTTTACTATGCCGATGCCATGCTTTGCAGCCAGTCCGCTTCTTGGACGAATCTGTGCCTCATACCCTTCCGGAAGCTCTATATGTATTCCGGTAGGTACCAGAACCCTTCTGAGAGGCTCAATGGTAATGCTTTCGGTTATATTTGCCTTAAGATCCATGCCTGCCGAATGAAGCGTGGCATATTCCGGCAGATTGTATGCCGACTTGTTTAAAATTTTAACTTCCATAGGGATATTTTCTCAATATGCAGATATGCTGTTATATAAATAATTATCAGAATTGTGTGTATAGCCAGTTTAAGTATGAGGTTCATCTCGGGCAGTATTAGCGAAACTCCATAGATTACAATTCCAAGTACTACAAAGCCTAGAATTTTTAACCATTTATAAGGGATTGGATAGTACTTGTTACCAAGAATGGCACTTATCACAAACATTACAAGATAGCTCACGAGATGTCCCCATGCAGCAGCATGGTATGAATAGAGAGGCATGAATACAATGTTTATTGCAAGAGTTGCAAGAAGTCCGGCTAGCGTTATATATATGGCAATATTGGTCTTCCCGGAGAGTTTGTACCACATAGAGACATTGAAGTTCATACCGAGAATCACGTATGCAAGCAGCATTATGGGAACAATATCCATTCCGGCACGGAAGTCAGAACCTACGATGTATTCAAGTACATCCATGTAAAGCATTATTCCCAGAAAAACCAACATGGAAAAAGCTGTGAAATGTTCCATTACACTTGCATAGAGTTCCCTTGATTTCTCATCTTTAGCTCTTGAAAAGAAAAAAGGCTCTGCGGCAAAGCGAAACACTTGTATAAACAACGACATAAGGGTTGCTATCTTTACTCCGGCCTGAAATATTCCAAGGTCTGACTCCCATATATGTCCCACTGGTGAGAAGTAGGGAAATATCACTCTATCGATAGAGTCATTCAATGCTCCCGGCAACTGTGCAACCATCAGCGGAAGTGAGTAGAGCATCATCATTTTCCACAACTGCTTGTTAAAGGAGAACTTTATCTTTAGAATATCGGGGATAAAGATTAACAGCGAAACAACTCCGCTGAGGAATGTTGCAAACAGTATGTATGTGAAATCTGGCTTTGCAGATATGAAATTCAGAAGTATGGTCTGAGGATGGCTTAACAGGTATGCAGGAACAATAAAGAACAGAATGAGATTGAATGCTGTCTCAGAAAATATCTTAACCGATTTTAATATGGCAAACTTAAGTGCTTTATGTTCAAATCTCAATTTTGCGAAAAGAATAGCTGTAAATGAGTCGATAGCAAGGATGCTGCCTATATATATCATTACCTGAGGATAATCACCATATCCAAAGAATGAGGACAAAGGACCGCAGAACAATGTAAGTACAGTAAACGTAAGAATGGCAAGCAGGGTGACAGTGAGCAGTGCATTGGAAAAAACGGCTTTAGGAGAGTTGTGCGTATTAGCAAAACGAAAACAGCCTGTTTCAAGTCCAAGGGTTAGTACTACAAGTAAAATTGCTATCCATGCAGAGAAATTGGTGTAGATTCCATAGCTGGATGTGGAGAGTATTCGGGTGTATATTGGTATGAAAAGAAAGTTTATGATTCTGGCCAGTATTGTACTCAGACCATATATTGCAGTCTCTCCTGCCAGTATTTTTAACGGGTGTGCGCTCATGCTCAGTATGACAATGCTTTTGGTTTATATACAAGGAACCCTATGTTCAGTTGCGGGAACCATTTGACGTCTGCCTTTTCGTAGTATGACGCAGAAAGAGTGACTGGTCCCACCGGGGATTGCCATACAGCAGCAATGTCTGCCGAAAATGCACCACGTGGAAACAATCCTGTAAACTGTGTAGATCCGTCTGTTGTAACCATCAGCTGTTTATATGGCTGAAAGTAAGCCCCGGTCATGTGAAGTGACAGATTTCTTGCAATACGGATTATTGGCATAAGGGCAATCCCCATAAACGAAGGAGCCCTGTTTTCGTTAAGCAAAAGTGTTCTGCTGTGTGGGTTTGGCTGGAAAGCAGGCATGAACAGAAGCGTAGATATACGGTCACCCATAGCAGTCCTGTTGGTAACTGTAATATCGGTCAGCCAGCCAAGAGTGAAATTCTTGCTTATTTGTGAATACGATTCCTTATACAATCTGAGAGAAAGTATACCATGGACCACGTTTTTCAACGGGGTTGCGCCCAGTGAGGTGCTCCCTGGTGTATAGTCCTCAGAAAGATGTATATATCTGAGAGTTACCCTCTCTTTATCTCCGGCATTAGGATATATCTTGTAGTTGGTTGTATTGCGTTCAAGGTAAATCGAAGGAGAGAAAAAGGTGAAATTAGTCTCGTCAGGAATATCGTATGTTGTAAACTTGTCAGTCTGATAATATTCATAGAAGGTCCGTCCGATATCTGCAGATACCTTTAACAACAGGTTTTTGTATAAGTTTACGGGTGTTGCTATACTCAGTTTTGCGAACATTTCACTCTCCTGCACATTGCTGCTTAATACCCTGTTTGTAAAAAACTGTGTCTGACTGCCTCCGAAGTAATCAAAACGATGTAGTGTAAACTGAAGCTCGTAGAATGCCAGGGGTCTGATGGAAAAATCCTGACGCCAGTACGCATTCAGTCCTGAATAAAAACGGCCAAGATTAACGTCAGCAGCCACCTTCCAGGGGTTTGAAGAGAATTTTCTGTACTCGGCTCCTATAAAGCCCTGGTTAAGTGAAGAAGATGATATGTTTCCGCCGATTGAAAGTCTTAACGAAGGGGCACTTGATACTCTTAGGTGAATGTCAAAAACCGAGTCCTTGCTTAACTTAGCTACCGGGTAAAAGTTCTTTACATTTCCACTTGCAATAACCCTGTAGTATCCTCGTTTTAACTGTTCAAAATCAAAGTACCTCTTTCTGTTTTCACGGAATGTTCTGTCTATAAATTCTTTTTGTGATTGTTTAAGACTGTCGGATATTATTACATTTTCAAACGACAGTGGAATGCATCGGGTTCTGAAGGCAAGACGTTTTTTTAAAAGATTTGCCTCGCTCTCTTCTCTTTTTATTTTTTCTTTAATGGCCGGGATATACTTGAGAGCATTCTGGTATCCTGTCTCTACCAACTTGTCTATTTTGTCAAAATCGAGTAGGCTTATTGCCTCAAACTTACTGTCTATCAAAACGCCTTTTGTCTCGGGCAAATTATAGTTGGTCTCAACCGTCAGCATGTTTTCAATCTGCGAAAGAAGATTGTCAGACTCAGGTTCAGGATACTTACCTGCGCATTTTACTCCAATGATATAGTTAGGGTTAAAATCCTCAAGCATTACCTCCCATGGAAAGTTGTTATAGAAACCACCGTCGAAAAGCAGTACGGAGTCAACCATTATCGGTTTGAAAAAGAAGGGAAATGTCATTGACGCCCTTATTGCGGACCCCAGATCGCCTTTACGTATTGTCACCGGTTTTTTGTTTGCAATATCCGCTGCAACACAACGGAAGGGAACCATGAGATTGTTGAAATTATAGCCGCTTGCTGCTGCCGGAGATGCAAAAAGCTGCATGACTGCAAGATCCATTGGAAAAGGAGAGATCAGACTTGTGGGCAGATTAATCGAGTATTTGTTTTGTTCGTCCTTGGAAAATGTGACTCCCAGCATCTCTGCCGTTGTTTCCCTTCTGTAGAAGTATGTGGCAAATCCTTGCTCCTGTTTTCCGTTGTACCACGACTCGAACTCTTTTGAACGGAAGAGGGTCAGCATTTCGTCTGTCGTGAGTCCGATAGCATACAATCCTCCGACTATTGCTCCCATTGATGTGCCGGCTATGTAGTCTATGGGTATGTGATTTTCTTCTAAAGCCTTCAGTACTCCAATATGTGACAGCCCCTTTGCTCCCCCTCCGCTTAACACCACACCGACGCTCTGCGCCGGGAGCATCAGAGGGAATAATGCAACTATAGCTGATATGACAAATTTTTTGATTTGCATAATAGTGGTAATTGAGGTATTTTTGCCCTGTATGACAAAGGTATTAAAAAAATCTTAATCCAACTTTAAACAAAATGAAATTTAATATTTTTAAACTATTGGTAATCTTGCCTTTAATCGTTTATTCCTGTAAGGGAAACAAAGCGTCACAACAGCAGGATGAACAAGCAAAAAAAGAAGATACAGTTAAAATGGCGACAACATTAGCATTTAATCCGGCAGAGCTTCCGGAAGAACCGGTTTTTGATATCCTGACAACCTTGGGTACAATAAGGATAAAGCTTTACAAGGAGACACCCCTACACAGGGATAATTTTGTCAAACTTGCTTCGGAACGTTTTTTTGACGGGATTCTGTTTCACAGGGTCATCAAGGGATTCATGATTCAGGCAGGTGACCCTCTTACCAAAGATTCTGCAAATGTTGCCAGATATGGTACAGGCGGGCCGGGATACACTATTCCTGCAGAAATCCTTAAGCAGTTCAAACATAAAAAAGGCGCACTGGCTGCTGCCCGCAGGGGTGATGCCGGTAATCCCAAGAGGGAATCGTCAGGCTCACAGTTCTATCTCGTGGAGGATGCTGCCAATTGTGCACAGCTTGACGGAGACTACACAATTTTTGGCGAGACAATTTCCGGAATTGAGACAATTGATGCTATCGCTGCTCAGCCTACCAACCATTCTGACAGGCCGTTGAACGATGTAAAGATAATATCTGTCACTCCTGTTGTTCAGGCTAAACCTGCAAAATAGATTATCGGGTCATCTCTTTTATCCTCTTGGCCATATTGGACGCAAAGACAAATTCGTTAAGCTCCTTATGGCTGGAGGTTAGTATATTGCTTTTATCGCCCTCCCATACCAGCTCTCCATTGTAGATAAAACCAACACTGTCTCCGATCTCCATTACTGAGTTCATGTCGTGGGTATTTATTACCGTTGTCATGTTATACTCTTTTGTTATCTCAGATATCAGCTGATCAATCAGTATCGAGGTATGCGGGTCAAGCCCTGAGTTGGGTTCATCACAAAAAAGGTATTTAGGATTGAGGGCAATTGCTCTTGCTATACCAACCCTTTTTTGCATTCCTCCGCTTAGTTCGTTTGGAAAAAGCTTGTTTACATTTTTGAGGTTGACTCTTCTGAGACAGAAATTCACCCGTTCCAGTTTCTCCTCATTGCTCCAGTCGGTAAAAAAATCCATCGGAAAATGAAATTTATGCCTGCGAATGATTGGAACA
>CAZREC010000082.1:0-11451 GCA_964599025.1 uncultured Muribaculaceae bacterium
TAAGTGTGGCCTTCCTCTCAAACGGTGGCATCGTAACTGTTGAGAAGGACCCTACCCGCATCAAAACATATAGTAAAGTTGGTGCTAAAGCAATCTCGGGAATTGACGAGCTGGTTAAAGGTTGCAAATATATCCCTATGAGCGTGGACTCCAAAGACAATGTTTACCTGGCATCCATGACAGGTGGTGTTATTAAATGTTCTCCGGTAAAATAATTTTTCGTTATGGACAGACGTAAGTTTCTGGTGAATTTTGGCAGGGCAACATGCGCACTTGCAATAGGTGGCGTTGCCTACCGTATTGTGAGCAAGCAGTTAAACCCCGAGGAGGCCGGACCACTCACAAGATATGTATGGGCAATCGACCCGGAGAAGTGCAACGGTTGTGGCGCATGCGAGACGGCATGCGTCCGCAACCCTTCGGCCGTTAAGGCAGTGAACGACCAGAAGAAGTGTTCTTACTGCGTTGTATGCTACGGGCACATAAGCAACAAGAATATCGAGTCGGACAAGATAATGACCGAAGGTATAAGGGTCTGCAAGTATGATGCTGTAAAACGCCAAAACTACTCAGGGGGTCCCGACGGCTCATTCATCTATACAATTGATGACAAGCTATGCACGGCATGTGGAAAGTGCGTCAAGAACTGCACGGAAAAAGGTACAAAATCTATGTTCCTCATAATACGCCCCGACCTTTGCCTTGCTTGCAACAGCTGCAACATTGCCGCTAAGTGCCCGCAGAAGGCTATCGACAGGGTATACATAGGTCCGGAAGATGACTTCAAGGGCGAATACAGCCTTGAGAATGGTGGAGAATACATTTAAACACGATGAAAGGATGAAATCAATATTGAAGTTGTTTACAGTTGTTCTAATAGCGATGCTATCGCTGAGCTCTCCGGCTGCCGCAGCCATTAACAGCGCACCGGCAGCACAAGAGGATCAGACACAGCAGCAAGATCAGGCACAGCAACAGGTCACCGACCCAAATTGTGTAAAGGAGATAGACCCCAATGGAAATGTCGCCGAATTCCGTGAGAGTTATGTTCCTGTACAATACAACCCTACTCCGGAATACATGGTGTTCGTGGATATGGGTGTTCTTATAGTGATAATGCTTGTAGGGGTGTTCTTCGTCATTAAGAGGAAGGCATCATGGAAGCTCAGCATGCTGGCGATAATTGCACTTGCATACCTCGGTATAATCCGAGGAGGATGTATTTGTCCAGTCGGAGTGATAACAAACGTGACAATGGGAATGGTCAGCCCGAGGATGGTGGGGCTTGTCACACTTGTAGTGTTCCTCTCGCCTCTCATTGTGGCACTTATTGCCGGGAGAGTATTCTGTACGTCGGGTTGTCCGCTGGGTGCAATGCAGCATCTTTTCCAGAAAAAAAAGAAGCTGGTGAAAATACCACAGAAACTTAATACCATAATAAAGATTTTCCCAATTGCTCTGCTTATCGGGACAATATACTTCGCCCTCAAATCGAGTTATTTCCTGGCCTGTGAGCTTGAGCCGTACAAGGCTGTGTTCTTCATTGGAAAGAGTTGGTTCGAACAGCTGGTGGCTTTCATAGCCGGTCAGCCCATGGAGGCTAAGCTACTGTGGTCCTTCGGCCTTTTCGCATGGGGGTACCTGCTTGTGATGATGGTTATCGGATACTGGTTCCCAAGACCGTTCTGCAGGTTCATGTGTCCTTACGGGGTGTTGCTGGGAGTGTTCTCGCTATTCTCTGTAAAACAGCGCCGTATAGACAATTCAAGCTGTATCCACTGCGGTGCCTGCCAGAAGGTGTGCCCTACCCAGGCAATTGTGATAGACAGAAAGAACAAAATATCCTCGTTGTCTAATTACGACTG
Organism: uncultured Muribaculaceae bacterium; assembly: GCA_964599025.1. GTDB lineage: Bacteria > Bacteroidota > Bacteroidia > Bacteroidales > UBA932 > Bact-08. Next base: position 1,866 of record CAZREC010000082.1, read on the forward strand.
TGTGCAGTGTAACAAATGCAGCGACAGCTGCAAGTCTAAAGCTATAAAATAATAAAGCTCCGGTGTTGTCTGATTTTACAATAGTACTAGGTTTGTAAAGTTAGTTTTAGGTTAATGATAATCAGACAACGCCGGTTTTTTTGGAGTACAAGTGGGGTACCCTTAATGAAAATCACATTAAAAAGTAGCTAAATTTTTATCTGCCAGTTGTTTTAAGATTAGTTTCATTATTAGTGTGTTACAACTTTATTTTTTTGCAAAATCTTTGGAAATATTTTTATAAATCGCTCAAAATCTGAATTTTGTTAAAAGAACTGGCAGATCATTAGTCAAGCCGGGGCACGCATCAGAAAATCCCGCCCCTTACCCATTAGCACATTAGCACATTAGCACATTAGCACATTAACCCGGGTACACAATATGCGTCCCCTTCCCCCCCACACACACGAAATATTTTTGATTTGTCTGATTTATCAAAGCAATTGGCTATTTTTGTTAAGAATAAACTTTAGACTTAACCTGATGCCTTCCGGAACTTCAACCTTATCTGAAAAAGAGCTGTTACGCAAAGTAGCCGGTGGTGATGACAGGTCATTCAGGTTCGTGTTTGATAAATACAGAAACAAAATCTACTCCCTGTCTATGTATGTAACTCATTCTGAATATATTTCAGAAGAGATTACACAGGAGGTATTCTGTAAAATCTGGAATAACAGGGAAGATCTTGAGAAGATAGATTTCTTCAACTCATATTTGAGAACAATTGCTGTAAACACAGCATGCAACTATCTCAAAAGGCTTGCTAACGAAAAGGTTATACTTAAAAGAATAACCGATGAATCTGAGGTTAGCAGTGATTCCACAGAGAACACGGTATTATACAACGACTATCAGGCAATCCTGGAGCAGGCTATTATGAAGCTCTCACCTCAGCAGAGAAAGGTTTACATCCTTAGCCGTCATAAAGGTCTTAAGCAGGAAGAGATAGCAAAAAGAATGAACCTTTCTGTTTATACAGTCAAAGAGCACATGAAAAATGCTCTGCGCTCCATTAGAAAATCTCTTGGAGAAAAAATCGAGCTGACAATTCTTGCAGCTGCACAAATATTTCTTAATTAATATTTTTTTGTCTCCTACCCCCCCTCCAAATGCTCTGCCAATTGTCTAGAGTATTGAAGGGGGATTTATAACTCTTTTAAACCGAAAATAAAATATTACAAATAATATGAAAACTGAGAGAATGCATGACCTGTTCCAGCGATACCTTGAGAATAAGGTGACAGCAGATGAAGAGGCAGAACTTATGCAGATGTTGACTGAATCATCAGATGAAGAGCAGCATGAAATGGTAGATGAGTTTTATGGCAATATGCAAGAGGTCTATAAGATGAAAGAATCTGATGCCGACAGAGTTTACAAAATGATTGTTAAAAAACCTTCTTCAACAGTATATTCAGCATCCTTCAGAAGAGGTGGATATTTCACCAGAATTGCAGTTGTGGCTGCTGTCGCTCTTATCTTCATAACTGCCACCATTTATATTTTCAACAATGAAAAAGAGAACCCTGCAAAAGAGATAAACAAGATTGTGGAGATTGCCAAACCAATGGAGAAACCGCTCTACAAAAACGATATAAGACCTGGCGGGAACAAAGCCATACTTACATTGGCAGATGGGACAAAAGTGGTGCTGGACGATGCAAAAGAGGGCAAACTCCAGGAACAGGGAAACACTACAATAATAAAGCTTGACAGCGGAAGGCTGGCATACAATACAAAATCGGGATCACCAATACTTGAAAAGATTGTTCAGTACAACACGCTCACAACTCCACGCGGAGGAAAATACTGCGTCACACTACCCGATGGTACCATAGTTTGGCTGAATGCCTCCACTACACTCCGCTTCCCTATAGCATTTGCCGGAAAAACCCGCAAGGTAGAGGTAAAAGGGGAGGCATATTTTGAGGTTGCCAAAAATGAAGCTATGCCATTTATAGTCAAGGCCGGAAATTCTGAGATAAAGGTACTTGGCACACACTTTAACGTACTGGCTTATGCCGATGAGAAGCTGCTAAAAACCACACTGCTGGAGGGTAGCGTTGAGATAGTTGTTAGTAAGCAGTCTACTGGCGAAGAAGAGGTTCCGGCCGTTAAGCTGGTTCCGGGTCAGCAGGCTCAACTTGATATAAACAATGCCATCACTGTCATTAATGCAGATCTGGAAGAGGCAATCGCATGGAAAAACGGATTCTTCATATTCAAAAATGAGCCAATTGAGAGTGTGATGCAGAAGCTGTCACGCTGGTACGATGTGAATGTGGTTTATGAAACTACAGATGAATCCATTCTCTACAGCGCAAATATTTCACGTGCAAAAAATATCTCAGAAGTTCTGCGAAAGCTTGAGATGACTGAGACAATACATTTTAAAATTGATGGGAAAATAATTACAGTTTTGCAATAAACCGGGCAACCGAAGAAAAAAGGCGAAGTCCCGTTGGGCAGGACTCCGCCCCGAATTCGGAAGTGTCATTTAAAAATCGACGATAGACAATCAAATTCACTAACCAAACACACAAATGTATGAAAAATTCCACATTCTTACTAAAAATGAAACTCACAATTATTCTTCTTTTAGTAGCCATGATGCAGGTTCAGGCCAGGGGCTATTCGCAGATGATTACCCTTAAGCAGCAAAACGCTCAGCTTGAGGAAGTGTTTGTAGAGATTATGAAACAGACAAACAGCAAGTTTGTATACTCCCCTACTATGCTAAAGGAGACAAATCCTGTTAATATTAATCTTACAAACGTAACCCTGGAAGAGGCACTGGAACAATGCTTCGAGGGACAACCAATCACTTATATAATTGACGAAGACAATACCGTGATTGTTAAGATGAAGGAGCTCCCTCCTCCTCCTGTAAAAGGAAAGGTGACTGACGAACAGGGCAGGCCCATACCTTTTGTAAATATTTTGATAAAGGGTACTACCATTGGTGTGGTCAGTAACGATAACGGAGAGTTCACAATTAATGTAAAAAAAGGAGAGGTTCTGGTATTTTCGTTCATTGGCTATCAGACTGCAGAGGTTACTGTAGGAGACGGCCCAGTAAATGTAATACTGAAATTAGGAGCCAATTTACTTGACGAAGTTCAGATTATTGGATACGGTACAACAACAAAACGCGAAAATACAGGTGCCATAAGCTCTGTCAAAGCCAAAGACCTGAGCAAACAGCCAGTATCTAATTTTGCTATGGCTTTGCAAGGTAAAATGACAGGTATAGTGGTTAATAACAGTGAGGGAGTAGGTAGTGGAGTCGACATCATTATCAGGGGATTGAATTCCTTTGGTTCCGGTACCAGACCCTTGTTCATAGTTGACGGTGTCATTATAAATGCTGCTAATTCTAATTCTGTCAACTCCAGCTATGTTCATGGTACTTCACCCTTAGGTTCCATTAATCCAAATGATATAGCCAGCATCGATATTCTGAAAGACGCCGATGCTACGGCAATTTATGGTTCGAGGGCAACAAATGGTGTAGTTCTGATCACAACCAAAAAGGCTGAATTAGGTAAAACCAGGGTCAATCTGGATATGTATACAGGTTTTAACAAGGCCACATATATGCCAAAATTATTAAATACAGAACAATACATAGCATTACGTAAGGAGGCATTCAAACTGGACAATAAGGTTCCTACTGAAAGCAGGGCGGCCGACCTTACAAATCTTTCTCCTTGGAAAGAAAATGCATATACAGACTGGACAGAGTATGAATTTGGGAATAAAGCTCCTATAATGAATGCAAATCTGGATATGTCCGGAGGGACCAAGGGCTTAAGTTATTATTTCAGCACCGGCTATCTGAAACAGTATGACATACAACCCGGTGACCCTTACCAGGAGAGAATCTCGACTCGTCTAAATCTGAATAGTGTAAGCATGAACGACAGACTAGAATCCTCTTTGTCTGTTCAATATTCAGTAGATAAATTAAAACCTACTCAAATTTCGACAAATCTTGTAGGTGGTGTTCGCTTTCTTCCTCCAAATTATCCATTGTATACAGATCAGGGCGATTATTACTGGGGATCATCAACATCTTTCAATTTTGCCAATCCTGAAGCTTGTATGACTCAAAAAATGAAGTCGTTAAGTTCAAATTTTTTGATGAGTGCAGATTTTACCTATTTAATCTTCAAGGGGCTTAAAGCTAAAGTCTCATTATCTTATGGCAATCAGGGTAATGAATCTGAGAGAATAATCCCATCTACAGCTATAAATCCGAAATCGCAATACGTTTCAGTTCCATCAAGCTCTTCATCATTTGGAAATTACAGTTCTCTCAATTTAGAGCCTCAACTTACATATAATGGTAAAATATCAGATGGTAACATATCCGTTCTGGTAGGATCTACATGGTTTAAAGGCTCCAGCTCCAGCAAATCACTAGATTTGACAGGATTCCCGGGTGATGATTTTATGGGCTCATGGGGTTTTGCAAACACAGTGCAATATAAATCCAGTTCAAGGGCAGATGAGCGGTTCCGCTCCTTCTTTGGCAGAGTAAACTATAACTGGGATCAAAAATACTTTTTGAATCTATCTTACAGAAGGGATGGCTCCTCAAAGTTTGGAGATAATTACAAGTGGGGTGACTTTGGTGCCATTGGTGCATCCTGGATATTTTCCGATGAATCTTTCGTAAAAGAGGCGTTACCATTTTTAAGTTTCGGGAAATTAAGGGCAAGCTGGGGAGTGACAGGAAACGATCAGATAGCAGACTACCAGTATTTAAATCTATACTCGGCCGATAACGTTTACTATGGTACTACAATTGGTCTGAATACTCAGTATCTATACAACGAGGACATACATTGGGAACAAACTAAAAAGCTGGAGGCTGCTCTGGAATTTGGATTGTTTAAAAGCCGGGTTTCTGGCTCGGTTTCCTGGTATAGAAACAGAACCACCGATTTTCTGGTTTCTGAACCTATTACTTCACAAACAGGCTTTAGTTCATATGTAAACAATTTCGATGGTATTGTACAGAACACCGGATGGGAATTTGAGCTGAGAACCAACAATATACAAAATAAAAACTTTCAATGGAGAACCAATGTCAATTTTACCATTGCTAAAAATTCACTATACAAATATGACGATTTAGCAGGATCAGCCTATGCCGATAAATATGAGATAGGAAAACCTCTTGATATAATCAGGAACTTTTATGTTGATTCAATCTCTACCATTAACGGTTATGCCAAATTCAGAGATGTAAACAAAGATGGCTCGCTTACCTCTCCGGGTGATTTGGTAACACTAGGGTCTCGTTCACCAAGAAATTACGGTGGCATGGAAAACATCTTCACTTACAAAGGTTTTGAATTTAGTTTTTCTGTAACATGTGCGCAACAACTGGTTACTAACTGGTTCATGCTCTCTTCGCTTCCAGGCAGGGCAAGAAATCTTCCTGTCCAATTGCTGGGTAACTACTGGCAAAAACCGGGCGATCAGGCCACCTACCCGAGGGCAACATCTGGAATGGTGTCCAATGCTAATGTCATGCAACTGACATATGCGAATATATCAAATCTAGCATATAATGACATCCTGTGGTTCAGGCTGAACAATGTCTCGCTTACTTATACGTTGCCTTCAAACTGGGTAGAAAAAGCAGGTTTGAGCAGAGCTTCGGTATATGCACGCGGACAAAACCTTCTCTTTTATTCCCCTGTAGATTTAGGCAAAGATCCACAGGCACAAAGTGCTACAGGCGGCACTCCTATAAAGAGCTGGGTATTTGGTGTTCAACTCTCCTTTTAATTATCTAAAAAATGAAAATCATGAAATATATATATAAAAACATATCGCTTTTTGCTATAGTATCGGTACTATCATTGTTTACTACTTCATGCGAAGACTTTCTTAAAGCACCCCTTCCTCCGGATAAAATAACCACCGATAAAGTATTTGGCTCTGCAAGTACCATAGAAATGGCCATGTTGGGTACATATTCCAAGGCTTCAAATTTTTATGGGGTAGGACAAATTGTCAATAATACAGAATCTTTAGCTGACAATTTAAGTAGAAATCCCCCATTGGCTATAGATATTATGTCAAATTCCGAATACGATCTCAACACTTCAGAATCATTCAGCTCTTTATGGAGTAGACCTTACTCGGTAATTTACGAGGCTAATGTAATGCTGGAAAATTTACCTGTATCTTCAGCGAAACTATCCACTCAGATTCTTGATCAATACTTAGCACAGAATCTATTTCTAAGGGCATTAATGCACTTTGAACTCCTCAGGTTATTTGGAGATGTGCCATTGGTTTTAAAATCTGATCCTGCTGAGTCAAGATTTTTAGCCCGTTCACCTAAAGCCGAAGTATATGCCTCCATTATCACTGACCTTAAAGATGCCATAAATAAATTACCTGAAACCAATATAAGCGGTATGGATGCCAGACGTTGTGCCAACAGGAATGTGGCTAAAGCATTACTGGCAAGAGTCTATCTGCATATGGGCGATTGGGCCAATGCAGAAACATACGCAACAGAAGTTATAAATAGCGGCAAATACACGTTAGAAGCAGATCTGGCCACAGTATTGATGAGAAGAAGTAAAGAGATAATTTTCTCTATGGATGGAGCTATGGCAGATGCGCCTAATAGTTGCTGGTATTATGCAATGCAGGGAATGCCTATGATGTATTCTTTTTTCCCGGAGCCATATGCGTGGGAATATTCAGGTTGGGGATGTTTGACACAGAGTGCAATAAATGAATTCGAGCCCGGGGACAAACGGTTTTCTACATTGTTTACTTATTCAGCCGAAGAGAATGTCTTTACCCTGAAATACCCTCATGGCATGCTCGATCAGGAGGCGGCCGATGAAGATCCACAGGATTTCTGTATATTAAGACTTGCAGAAATGTATTTGATACGTGCAGAAGCAAAAGTCCGTAAATCCTCACCAGATCTTACCGGCGCAGCAGCGGACCTTAATCTGATAAGAAGAACGCATGGTAAATTAGCCAACACAACTGCTACTACTCAGGCTGCGCTTCTTTTAGCTCTTGAACATGAAAACAGGGTAGAATTCATGTGTGAGTCACATCGCTGGTACGATATCGTACGTACAGGAAGGGCCGATGCCATATTAAGCAAAGAAAGCAACAAAACCGGCTGGAAATCACACAAATCGCTATTACCTGTTCCTGCCAAAGAACTTATTATCAATAAGAAATTAGTTCAAAACCAAGGCTACTAAACCTACATTATATCCCTTTAAAATACAAATCCTCTCTTCCTCCCGGGAGGAAGAGAGGATTTTCTCAATTTAAAAACTATCAATGAGAAATAAATACCTTACAATGCTTGCTGTAATAATCACAAGTGGATTATATGCACAAAATAATTTGAAAATAATGCCTGAAAAACCACATCCTGGTGATAAGGTGAAATTTTCTTACACTCCTCCGCAGGAATTTGCTGGTGAAAAAGTTCCCTTACAATGTACCATTTATAAAATGGGAAACTATGACGACTTCTACGGGGTGTTGACTCCTCTGGGAAAACCGGCAGAGATGGAAATTAAAAAAAACGGCAATGAATATACCGGAGAATTGACTACTGACGAGAGTGTTTGCGGGCTTGTTTTTCGTTTTACATGGGGAGATTATAAAACGAAAAACAATAACGGTTATTTCGTCCCTTTTTACACAGCGGAAAACAAACCTTGTCCTACTGCATATGCAAGGATGGGAAAGCATTTGTCTGATTCGTTCTTCAATAAATGGCAATCCAGGAACCTCCCTTTGGCAAGGGAGTATTATCTTAAGGAGATGGAAAACTATCCTGAAAAAAGCTCTGCTATTGCCGTTGATATTTATCGGACCTACAATCCTAAAACTGATTCTGTTGAAAGTAAAAAATTAGCTATAAAGCAATTAGAAAGGATATTTAAAGATAAACCAACCACCGATGCCGATTATCTGGCCTGCAATACTTTTTTTTATGCGATGGGTTTAAAGAGAACAGCATCCTATTTCCAGGAATATGCTAAACAAAATAATATTGAGGGATATTACAGGGCATCAAATTTATATGAGAAGACCATTTCCGAAACAAATTTAATTAAGAAGAAGATTCTGCTGGATTCATCAATTGTCAGCTTTAAAAGCATGGATTTTTACATGAGGTACAATGCAGCAATGGCTGGCGGTTTCTTATCGGCGTTGACAGATAATTATCTGGTAACAGCCTATAAAACAGGAGATAAAAAGACATTTGATGAAGCCCTGAATTATATTCAAAATGAGATAAACTGTGGCTTTGAAAAATTTTTCCCATACATGGAATTAGCTAATGCAGAGACAGAAATCAAAAACTATAGTTCTGCGCTTAACTACTGCAATACCATCTATTCAATTTATAGACAAAAATATAATTTACTTAAAAACAACCCTGCCAGCTTCAGTCCCGGCGATAAGAGCGAGGCCTATTTTACCAAGCAGGAGATTAAGTTTAATCTGTTGAAAGAGATGGTTCAGCTGGCTAAAACACAAGCAGTAATCTATTCTCAAAACGGAGATTGTAAGAACGCACTGTCAAAATTAGATGAATGTCGCAATTATGCCACCTATCCCGAGGCGCAGGAAATGGGATTTACTGAGAAATCCATGGAAATTGATTTAATGTCAACTACAGCAGTTGTTGTACCTAAGTGCATGCCATTAGACGAAGCCATAAAAGCAATGGGGAAAATTATCAGTATTGGGCAGTATAATGAAAATATTGTAGAAATTTTAAAAGAGTTGTATGTAAAGAAAAACGGAAACGACAGTGGATTTACCGCATTTATGACGGAGTTGAAGAAAACTGACAACCCTGAAATTACCAAAAAGCTGGAAGAAATGAAAACCAACGAAACAGCCCCGGATTTTTCATTAGTGAACATGGATGGAAAAACAGTGAAACTTTCCGATTTCAAAGGGAAAACCGTGATTCTTGATTTCTGGGCAACATGGTGCGGACCTTGCCGTGCAAGCTTTCCTGCAATGCAACAATTAGTAGATTATTATAAATCCAACCCCGATATTGTATTTCTTTTTATTGATACATTTGAAGGGAACACCGGTGGAACCACAGTCGAAAAAATGATTCCGGGAGCTAAGAAAATTATGGAAGAAAAAAATTACTCCTTCCATGTTGTCTTTGATTCAGGTGATGAGGTAGCTGCAAAATACAAGGTAAAAAGTATTCCTGCAAAATTTGTAATTGACAAAAATGGTATAATACGCTACAAAGCCGTTGGCAGTGGCATATATAGCCATCTAATTGATGAAATGGTGGCTATGATCAAAGTGGTGGAGTAAGGGCACGCATCGTATGACCAAGTCATTCAAGGGATAGTATTCACAATCAGGCTGTTGCAAAATTTGGTGATTTCGCATAAAATACTGATAATCTGACATATCCCTTGAATGACTTGGTCATCTATTTCTTTTTGCTCCTGTCTATCTTAACGTCAGTATCTTCCAGCCCCTCATTGTAGACACC
>CAZREC010000083.1:0-371 GCA_964599025.1 uncultured Muribaculaceae bacterium
ACAATAAATAATGAAGCGCGCAGAATAGACTCTGCATACAATTACAGTAAAAACGGTCTGCCCTATCAGTATACATTTCTCGAGTTTGGCGCCAAAGGCTGCTCTGCCTGTAAAATGATGGAGGGAGTAATGGAGGAGATAAGAACAGCATATCCCAATCGCGTCAATGTGAAATTTATCAATGTCCGTCTGCCGGAAAACCAGAAGATAATGGAGTACTTTGGTGTTGTTGTAATTCCAACTCAGGTATTGCTTGACAAAAATGGGAAAGAGTATTTCAGACACAGTGGGTATTTTGCTGCAGGAGATCTAAGTAAGCATTTTTAAAAGCATTTTTAAAAGAGGCCAAAAAAAAACTTCCTTGAAGTTTT
>CAZREC010000083.1:381-11370 GCA_964599025.1 uncultured Muribaculaceae bacterium
AGCATTTCTGAAAGCGTTTTCAAAAGCACTTACAAAACCATTTTCAGAAGAACCCCTATAAAAACTTCCTTGAAGTTTTTTATATCTTTTTTATCATCAATTGATTATAAAATTTAATACGGAAGCGCGTATTGGAAATATTTTCGTATACCATTATTTATTAAGCGTTTATAAAAAACTTCTTTGAAGTATTTTCCTCACCTCCTCATAACTTTCATGGGTCATAGAGGCAATTTGTCTGTAAGTAGCTCCATCTCTTTGTCTTAGAATCACAAACAACTTATATAGCTCATCCTTGGACAAACTAGCCAGTATTCTACCATTTAATATGGAATTCATACACTTAGCAACCTCGCAGTCTGGTATACGTGGCCATTTTACACGCTCAGCTAAAGAACAATTCCCATGATGGAAGTCCTCAATTGCTTTATCCAGCCCTCTTTTAGTCGGAAAAGCATTATTCACTATATCAGAGTCAATTGAAATATATTTTTCAAGCGGATTTTTGCGTGTAGTGTTATGAAAATGATAGGAACTCCATTTGTATTCCCATGGATTACAGCCTAACCCAGCATTCATTGGATTGCTAAAAATATATAGAAGATTTTCTTTTATTAAGGTATTTGAGTAGATACAAGATCTTCCGAAAGGGCTTTCAAAGAGTTTGCCTCTAAAACCATTTCGTCCGTTCAGCCACTGTGAGACACTAATTAGCAAAGCCGACATGAATGGTGTGATTGCATCCGTAATTACATGTAGATGAACATGATTATCCAAAATTACAAAAGCTGCTATTCTAGTATTGTATTTTTGGGAAATGGCATTACACCGTATTAAAAACCCTATAAAATCATAATCAGTATAAAATACAGTAAACCTACCGTTTCCACGGACCCATACATGATAATGACATGATTGTTCTTTCGATTTTGTTTTCTTCATCATCTCTCCCCCCTCGATTTGCTCCCTTCATTACTGATGAGAATATTTATAAATTTATTATCAGCGAAAGTAGTAAAAAATCTTTTCGGAGCTATAAACTTCCTTGAAGTTTTTCGTATATGCTTCTCTTATAGCGCAATACGACAAATACTTAAAAGTCATGAATTGTAATAAAATTTTATATTTCTCATTAAGTGCCGATTACAAAAAACTCCAAGGAAGTTTTTTTTTTTTGGTTTGTAAATATTTATGTCGTATGTTTGCGTCATTAAACACAGTCTGATAACACAGTAAAATGGCGCTACTAAATATTACCAACTTGCAACACCCAAAACGATGATAAAGAGAGAGAATTTCAATAAAGAGTTACAGGATCTTGCGATGTTCGCAAAAGCAATGTCCCATCCTGCAAGGCTTGCAATACTTCAATATCTGGCTGATACAAAAACATGTATTTCAGGAGATATTTCAGATTTTCTGCCACTTAGTCGAAGTACCGTCTCTCAGCATCTTAGCGAATTAAAAAAGATGGGGTTGATAATTGGCGAGATAGAGGGACTCAAGATAAACTACTGCCTGAATCAGGATATCATAAACAAGAACAAACAGATGCTTTACTCTTTTTTTGACAAAATTGAACCGACCAATATTATTTGTGATTGCAGGCAGTAAGGAAGGAAATAAGCAGCACAAAAACGAAATTTAATAAGCAAGAAATATTATGAAGATCCTCATTTTATGCACCGGCAACAGTTGCCGCAGCCAAATGGCCCATGGGTTCCTTCAGTCATTTGATAAAAGCATTACAGTATGCTCTGCCGGAACACAACCTGCATCACAGGTAAACCAGACAGCAGTTAAGGTAATGAAGGAAATTGGCATTGATATCAGCAACCACAAACCTAAACAGGTTAATCAATATTTAAAGGAGGAGTGGGATTATGTTATTACAGTTTGTGATGACGCTAATGAGACCTGTCCTGCTTTTTTTGGGAAAGTGAAGAACCGTCTTCATATAGGTTTTGAGGATCCTTCACATAAGACTGGTACCCCTGAATTTATTATGAGCGAATTCCGCAGAATAAGAGACGAAATTAAAGATAGGTTTTATAAATTTTACATAGAACAGATTAAGTCAACAAAATGAAAACAAACGATTTAAAATTCATCGTACAGGAAAAGTACGGACAGATAGCTAAGAACAGTACATCTCAAAACAAATCATCATGCTGTGGCACTTCGGGATGCTGTGGCGAATTGGAGTTTAGTATGATTGGTGACGACTACACAAACCTGGAGGGCTACAATCCAGATGCAGACCTTGGGTTAGGTTGTGGTATACCAACACAATTTGCCGACATTAAGAAGGGGGACAGTGTTCTCGATCTTGGCAGTGGTGCCGGGAATGATTGCTTTGTTGCTCGTGCAATAGTAGGAGAAAGCGGTATGGTGACAGGACTGGATTTTACAGAGGCAATGGTTGCCAAGGCAAAAGAAAACAACACAAAACTCGGTTTTAAGAATGTAGAATTTGTACAAGGCGACATAGAGGATATGCCCCTGCCCGACAATCAATTCGATGTAGTTGTATCAAACTGCGTATTAAACCTTGTGCCGGACAAACACAAAGCCTTTGTTCAGATAATGAGAGTTTTAAAATCAAACGGCCACTTTTGTGTTTCGGATGTGGTAATTAAAGGAGAGTTACCTGAAAAATTACGTCAGGATGCAGAGATGTATGTGGGATGCGTATCCGGAGCTATAGCTATGGAACAATACCTTGCAATAATAGCAGAACAAGGCTTCAAAAACATTACCGTTCACAAACAAAACTTGATAGCGATTCCAGAAGAGGTACTTGAGAAATATCTGTCAAAGCAGGAAATTGAACAATTTAAAACCGGGACTACAGGTATATACAGCATTACAGTTTCCGGTTCAAAACTGTAATAATTAAGAGATGCAAAGCATCATTAGATTAACTGACTGTATCGAGTATATTTATCCGAGGGATGCCTTTCCCATTTTGGAGGAAGAAGACTCTATACTACTGGATATCAGAACAGACTATGAGTTTTCGTACAAAAGATTTGATGTAAAGCAAACCATTTTCAGTCCATTCGATGAATTTGACATCTCTCAAATAGAACAATACAAAGAACAATTTATAATTATTGCAGACAGCTATGGATTGGAGTCAAAAAAACTATATCCCGAATTGAAATGCAGAGGTTTCAAAGTCGTCTGTCTGGCCTGCGGAATGCATGACTGGGAACGCGACGGTATGCCCGTAATAGTATCTAAGGATTTCCAACTGTCCGGTTCCTGCAGGTGTCAGCTTCAGCCTAGAATACTGTTAAATAAAAGAGTCCAAAACGATAAATCTAAACTATAAACATAATTAATATGCCAACACAAAAAAGACTAAAATTTCTGGACAGGTACCTGACCCTGTGGATTTTTCTAGCAATGTTTGCAGGAGTGCTTATGGGGTGGGCAAGCCCCGGAATAGCAGATTTCTGGAACGGCTTATCGAGTGGAACCACAAACATACCTATAGCCATTGGGCTGATTGTCATGATGTATCCCCCTCTGGCTAAAGTAAAGTACGAAGAGTTGGGCGATGTTTTCAAAAACACAAAGATCCTTGGATTGTCTCTGGTACAGAACTGGATAATTGGACCTATCTTGATGTTCTTTCTTGCAATTATATTTTTGCAGTTCAACATTGAATACATGTATGGAGTAATACTGATAGGGCTTGCAAGATGCATTGCAATGGTAATTGTATGGAACGACCTTGCTAAGGGCGACACTCAGTATGCAGCCGGACTGGTAGCATTCAACTCCCTTTTCCAAGTGCTTCTATTCTCTGTCTATGCATACGTATTCATAGCGATACTGCCGGGTTGGTTCGGATTACCGGTTAACGACTCTGTATCTCAAATAACAATTGGGACAATAGCGAAAAGTGTATTCATATACCTTGGAATACCAATGATTGCGGGCTTTCTTACAAGGTTTATTCTTATACGTGTTAAAAACAAAGAGTGGTACCAGACAAAGTTTGTACCCAAAATAAGCCCTCTTACACTTATTGCCTTATTGTTTACAATAGTAGTAATGTTTTCACTTAAAGGTGAATACATAGTAAAGATTCCTATGGATGTAATAAGGATAGCAATTCCTCTTGTAATTTACTTCCTTGTCATGTTTCTCGTATCATTCTTTATAAGCAAAAGAGCAGGTGCCAGTTATGAGCAATCCACAACATTATCGTTTACAGCAGCAAGCAATAACTTTGAGCTGGCAATTGCGGTTGCAATAGCAATTTTTGGCATTAATTCAGGAGAAGCATTTGCAGCGGTAATAGGTCCGCTGGTTGAGGTGCCGGTTATGATAGGACTGGTTAATGTAGCATTTTGGATAAAAAAGAAATACTATACAGAACCTTCTATTTAAGAGAAAAGTATTCGAAACATCCCCTGTCTGCCATAGTTACATAAAAGACAGAGGGTTTCTTTTTGTTGTCCATTACGATATTAGAAGAGAGTTTACCCTTAAGTTTAATCTCATTAATCTGCTTGCCTCTTTTTGTCAGTACCACAATGGTTCCTTTGCCGTGTCTTGTTACATAAAGATTGCCCTTTTGGTCGCAACGCATTCCGTCCATTCCGAAGTCCTTAAACGAGGTGAAAAGTCGTTTGTTTTCCAGCAAACCATCTTTTTTAATATCGTATACCCATATTTTCCTCTGAATAGACTCGTTTACATAGAGCCTTCTACCGTCGGGACTTACCTCAACTCCGTTAGTTGTTCCCATATTTGCCTCAAGAAGAATCACATCGCCCTTTCTGTTAATCATCCACAAGTTGCCCGTTGAGTCCTTCCAGTTAGGGTCACTTGCGTAGAGAAACTCATTTTTTGGAGATAGTGCAATGTCATTCGGTTGGTTCATCTTTGGATTGTGCGCAAAAACAGAGATAGACCTGTCTTTTGGATCAACCTTTAAAATATTGTGTTTTGTATAGTCTGCAATATACATATATCCCGCCTTGTCAAAACGGATTCCGTTTCCTACAGAACCCTCCGGTAACACAACATAGATAGATACCTCCCCTGCCGGAGTGACAATTCCGATAGTGCCCTGCCGTTCAAAATTAACCGCATACAGGTTTCCCTGCAAATCAATCGCCGGACCTTCAATTCCCTTAGTGAAGCTCCACTCTTTCAAAAGATCTTTTACTACAACATTCTGGGCGTTAAGGGTGCCTGCAAGCATTAAACCAATACCAATAAGAGCTGTTTTCATATTTTTGTTAATTAGACTATACAAATTTATCCATATTTTGACAACTCCAACTAACAAAATGATGTGGAGTTTTCTAAATATATTTTATTACAACCTTCTTGAGAAATGTGGTTTCGAGCAGTACTTTAAGACGTCGTATAAGGTTCCTGCGGATCTCCATCTCCACAGGCAGCGAGGGATCGTAATGAGCCTCATTTATTCTTGTACCCATCAGAATATCTATTACATCGCTCTTGAGAATAAGCTTTAGTATATCTCCCGCCGGCGAACTGTCGGGATCCTCTCCCTCCTCATAGTTCTGAATAAGGTCTGCCAGATGTCCCAGAGTAAGGATTCCCTCTGTTACAAGCTGTGCCCCTTCCATTCTGGCAGTGGAAGGCAGATTGGTTTTCAACTGCTGTCCACCATCCCCGGTTATTTTTTTGTTTAGCTCTCTGGCAATAATCTTTGCCGTAGTTCCTCCACATATTATCTTCTCTCCCTTGTACTTGTCAAAAATATCGGCCATTTCGGGATCACTTGCTGCCTCAAATGGAGGTCCGGTGCAGATCAGTAGATTTCTTGGTGCCCTTAGATAGACAACTCCGCAAGTTATATCGTCCTTTGCTTCAAAAAGATCGTTATGAAGGGCTTTTTGCATTACAACTTTTGAGAGTTCCCGTGCAGAGATGTCGGGGTGTTTCTTTACAAACTCTATAAGAAAGGAGATAAGCTGCGGACGCTCCCACCCCAGAGGCATTCCTTTGGACCCAAGCCCCGACTGGGTCACACCGTCGCTTACGAAAATAAGCCTGTCCCCTTTGAAAAGCATCAGATGAGAATCAAGCAGTGTCCTTTCGCCCTGTTTTGTCTGCAGCTTTACCAGCTTCTTGCGCGGTTCAATATGGGCAGACTCCCTCAACAGAATGAAGTCTGGGTTGTCAAACTCCACTATATGCGTCTCGCCGGAAGAGTCGATATCAACCACGGAGCAGGTTGCATAGCTTATTTTATTGATCTGATCGTTGGGAAGAGTATCCATTATGCTTATTAGAGATTCTACCAAAGGCTGATGTTGCAGTCTGTAATTCAAGGCCATAGATGCGGTAAGACTGCTAAGTACATTTGCCTTTATTCCGCTTCCCAGACCATCGGACAAAACAGCAACAAACCGCTCCTCATCCTTGAGTTTTGAGGAGATAAAGGTATCACCACCTACAATCTGACCCTTTTTGAACTGCTGACTGTAAGCGATCTCTATAAAGAATTTTTCATTATCCCCGGCAATTTCCATTTCAGGTGCTATTTTTTATCAGGGTCAATTACTGTGTTCAGCACACTCTCTGTAAAAGAGGCACTTTCGCCCAGAATATAGGCAATCCTCTGCACCGACTCTGCATTTTGCTTTATCACCTCACGTATCTTTTCTGAAATTATCTCCTTCATAAGATGTGAATCATCCATATTCTGGATTATACCGCAGACAAGTTTGTTTGGTCTGATGCTTATTATAGAGAGCTTTAAATTCCGCTTATCCTCCCTTATGTCAAATTCGCTTGTCTCCTCTCCGCTTGCCAGAACTGCTGCAAAGTACTTGTGAAACGACACTATCTTTCTGAGATCTGCCCCCGCCAGACCTCCCAGGGCATCCGATATCATTGTTATCTCTTCTCCTCCAAAATCTATAAATTTAGAATTTGTATCTACAATCCGAAGGTTTTCATCTACAAGCACCACTCCGTATGGCATCTTCCTGAGAAGGACCGAAGCCTGATTTTGTGCCTCCTTTCTCATTTGCGAAATACACATCTCCCTCTCTGCCTTTCCGTCCAGCAACGCAACAGCATATTCACGGCAGTTATCATAACCGCATCCTGAGCAATTTAGCTCATCTGCCTTTGTCCGTTTCCCCATAGAATCAAGAACCTCCTGTATCTCAGTTTCGCTGTAAACACAGTTTATCTTATAAGGAACTTTATATCTGTCATTAGAAATATCAATAGCCCTTTCCGGAAGCGAAACGGCAAGACCGGAACGTTTGAATATGTCAAAATCCCTTAAAAGTTTGTTTCTTTTGCTTGCAACTCCTTGTTTATCTGATGTGGCCGGACCTTTTATACATCCTCCGTCGCATGCCATGAGTTCTACAAACGTCTTCTGCTGAGGGTTCCAATCCGAAAGCTCTCCGCAAACTTCCATCACCGCTTTCATTCCCGAAAAACACATATAGTTTGCATCTACCGGCTCAATATCCTTGCACATTGTACTTATCATACCGCTGTCCACAGGAAAGAGCCCAGCTCTCAGAGAGGCTCCTATAACAAAATTCTCCGGAAGGGTAACCTTCTCCATATCTGCGAAATATATCCCTTCAATCTCCATCAGCTTACGAAACTCATTAAATGTGAGAACCGCATCTATCTCTCCATCATAGAGGTCACTCTCCTGCTTCTTGGCAATACACGGACCTATGAAAACAAGTTTGTGGTTTGAATAGCCGCTTTTCCTGAGCACCCTCGAATGGGCGATCATTGGTGAGACAATGGGAGCCAGATATTTTTCGTGCTCCGGGAAGTAGATCTTTATATAGTTGACAACCGATGGGCAACATGTGGCAATTACTTTTGAATTCTTTGTAGCAAGCAGGTAATCATTTGTGCTTTGAGCCACAATGTCGGCCCCGATTGCTGTTTCTGAAACTCCAGAAAAACCAAGACAGTAAAACGCTTTAAGCAGGTTAAGAAGAGTCACGTTCTCGAAGTCAGCGATAAATGACGGGGCCAGACAGGCTATCATCGGTTCACCTGCCTCTGCCCACTCCTGCACTAAATCAATCTCTTCCCGGTATCTCTTTGCTCCCGCCGGGCAGGCATTTATACATTTTCCGCAATAGACGCATGTGTTGCTTATTACCGAGGCGCTGAAATCCTCTACCTTAATTGACTTTACGGGGCAAACCTTAATGCACTTGTAGCAATCCTGACAATTAATCTTCTCCGTGTAAATTACAAGATCACGTTTCATGATTATGTTTATTTAGAAATGCAAAGGTAGCCAATATTGTTATACCGGGACGCAAATTGTGTGATTCTCTACCTGCCTACCCGAAACGCTTTTGCTTTTTGCTCCATTTCAGAAGTAGATATTTTGTATTTAGCCGCAACCTTTCTCCATAATGAAACCGCTTGAGTGACTTCTTCTTTTATTTCTGAAGCACGTTTATCGGAAATCAAATAGTAAGGAGCCGTTTTCATAACCAAATTAATATCTAATGCGTTGTTCTCTTCATCGATATTGAGTTTAAGACCCGTTCCGGTTTCGTTTGCATTGATATCAAATGCCGGTGATAAGGTCCAACCATCTTCCGTGTAAAGAAATCCATGATTCCGTAAATGATCATCTGTATTGGAAACGCAAACAGAAAATAGCACTCTGCGGAAAAGTTCCTCCAGATTTGCCGTTGTATCTGCACATTCAGACTTAATAAACCCGACTAAATCCAAATAGCTTACTCCACTATCCGCATCGTCTCCATCTGTCCGTTGCAGCAGTGTCATAGCAGAAGCATAATGAATACGTTTATTATCTTCTGTCCTGTCGAAACGTTGGGATAAATAGGTGTGATAGGAAGAAGCGAGTTTTTTTACAAAAGCATTTGGAACCGTAATTTTAGCTTGAATGGCTAGTTCGTGGACAACCATTTCCCACAACCCAACATCCGAATCATCTTTTTTACTTGGAAATTTTGCGATCCACTGTTTCCCACTTGTATCAACAACATCTGCTTTTGGACGTGCTCCTCCCAGTGATGAACCGGGAGCAATGAGTTGATTGATCCATTTCAGGGAACCTTCATCTAATTCATCAGCACTTTTCTCATATTGTTCAACTGCATATTCAAGATCTCTTAATGATGTCCAGGGAGGAGCTGCTAGTCGTTGGTCATTACTCATAAATTCACCCTGTTCGGTTTCTTTAAAACGCAATCCTCCCATGCGATGACTATCATGTACGCCCAATAAAAAATCAATTCCAAATAAAGTGCGAGGTTCTGTATTGTCAATCTTAGATAAGAGAATTTCCCTGCGTTTCATCAACAGTTGTCCCCATCGGTCGGGTGAAGAATCTTTGAAAATGCCGAAGTTATCATTTGAAGACGCATAATGCAGCCCCGAGAAAAGAGGCAACTCCGGATCAACAGAAATGCCGGACTTTATCCATTCATTGTCATATTCAAAAGAATACACTGCTTTGCCCCGCAGAGAAGCAAAATATAATCTTCCTATCAGTTGAGGAGAATCGAACATATACCAATCTGCATACACAAGTATCTCTTTTTCTTTATTCTGTCTCATAATAAATTAGTCAAATTCAGGTACCTCAGAATGCCCCTTATCAATAACATGATCAATAGCTGATTCAGTTTTTTTCTTTTTCGGGGCTCTTTTTTTTACTATCAGTCCGGCGTCCTGAATCTGTCTGCCTACCGGATCTTTGTCTGCTATCAATAATAAATCATCTTCAAGTCGTAAAACAGATAACACCTGCAAATAGCTACCCAATGAAACCGATGGAGAACCATCTTCTATATTTCCTAAGGTAGATGTAGCTATGCCGGCTCGCTCAGCCATAGAGCGAATGGATATCTTTCGACGTAAGCGGGCCAATTTTATATTCTCGCCTAATGTGGCTAGAATATTTTTCTGTTTTTTAATATAATTTGTTCCTCTTGATTTCATAACAACTGATATTTCAATACAAATGTATATATAATAATTGATATATCATGTATTATAAATAAAATAAAATAATAGAATAAATTAAAAAATGACTATATCCAGCCCTATGCTTTCATGGCTAAACACTGATAATCTATGACTTAACAGATTTTAGCAATAAGTACAATTGCCTGTAATACAAAGACATGCCGTGAAAGTATAGGGCTGGACTACTATTATTGCTCTTTAGCTCTTCTTGATTTTATAATCTTATGGAAAATAACTGAAATTACAAAACCAGCGAATATACTGGACGCTACAGGCGCATCCCATGGATATTCCAGGAATGAAAAAGTATTTCCATCTAGATATACGTTTATTAACAGGTATAAAGTATATACGAGTGCTAACTTAAGAGTGAAGAATGCAATCCGGCGATATTTGTTATTTGTCATATTATTTGAGATTATGTTCTGAATAATTCTCTTCATTTGTTGATCATCGTTTAAAGCTAATGTTTTAGTGTGGATCTTTGCCACTTCTTCAAAAGTAAAAAATAAATAAGAAATGTAAAAAACTTGGGCAAAATACCTTTTTAGCGAATTGAGCGCTAAGCGGGTAAATCTGCAGGAGACATTTTATAAATGGTGCAGTTTGTGTGACAAACCAGTCAAGGTGAGGGAGTCTGAGAGACTTGTTAAGAGGATTTGGGCTCCCACTTAAGGAACAGTGTGTTAAAAAAACAATGAGCGGAAACTTGCAGCCGTATATAGCAGCATAATCAGTTTCCGTATTTGTTTTTTAGCACTGTGACTGCATAGTGGGTAAATCCGGAACACGTCTCTCAGACTCCCGCTCACAAACTCACAGGCTGACATTACGTACGTACAAGGTTTTTTGACCGAAAGAAATTTTGTAAAAATTAATATGGTGATTGGTTGTGATATACTTGCTAGGAAGATTTGGGTACCCGCTAAGCGAAAGAAGAGTTAAGAAAAACAACAAGCGATTACCGGCGTCTATCTGCACTAGCATAAT
>CAZREC010000084.1:0-11282 GCA_964599025.1 uncultured Muribaculaceae bacterium
TTAAGTGCCGGCGGGTTTATGTTTTCATCCAGTTTTACGAAATCTTTGGTAATTTCATTCTGGTCGATACCCATCTGCCCGAAAAACCTGTCTCCGTAAATGAGGTTTTCCTCTCTGTTTATGATTCTTCTGTCGGGCTGGTTCATACCGGCATATGAGTAACTGACGTTCCACTCAATATCCGACTTTAAGAGTTTGTGACTGCCGGCAAACTGTCCGGTATAGGTTGTTCTGCTTGTATACAAATACTCCTGCTTCTCCTGATTATATCTGGCGCTTATGTTCTGCCACCCCTCACGTGTTGTGTATCTGTTTTTGCCTGTCTGATTAAAGAGGTTTCTGAATTCCAGTTTTGTATTTCCCTTCAGATATGTCAGGTTAAGCATCGCTCCTGCTTTTGCATCTATGCTGTATTGGTTGTCGGTATATTTATAAATATATTCTGATGCGTCCGATACAGTATTGTAGACCCCGAACCTTGCATTAAGTATATCTGAGTATGTCTGTGCACTTTTTGAATAGTTAATTGCCCCCACCAGTCCAAACTGAGCGTTATTCTTCATTGTTACTGCCCTGTTTATCATAAAACTCCCTTTCTGATCAAAAAATGGTCTTTGCCTCTTTACCGACCAGTCGTTTCTAAAGCCGTTTTTAGTAATATCAGTCACTAGAGCAGCATTACTGTTATTCACCCTTGCAGGAACGACGGACCGTAAAGATCTTATACCGCTGTCAAACCCCAGAAAATCCGTCGGTGATGCTGTGTTGTAGAAATGATCGTTAAAATGGGTCTGACTGTTTGCACTCATTCCATAGGAGAATATGATTTCATTTTTATCCGGCATGCTTCTGGTGGTTATTTTAACAAATCCCCCTGAAAAATCTGCGGGTATCTCCGGCGATTGTGATTTTACTATCATTATATTTTCCAACTGTGAACTCGGCAGCATATCAAATGAAAAGGACCTTGTATCGGCCTCTGTACTTGGCACTGCAGAGTTGTTTATCCATACATTATTGTATCTGCTTGCCAATCCTCTTACCATAATATACCTGTCGTTTATCACTGATACTCCGGGTATTCTTTTTACAACTTCAGCGGCACTTTTGTCCTGTGAAAGGGTTATCTGCCTTCCCGACAATCCGCTCATTACAACACTGGCCGTTCTTGCAGCCTGAATCATTGCTATTTCTGAACCCATTCTTCTTACAGATGACACAACAACTTCATTTAAAACATTTTGAGCCTCATACAATGCGATATCAAACATATTATTGCCTGCTTTAATTACCAGGTCCGGAACAGAAATTGTCTGATATGTCATACAGGCCACCTGTATCTTATGTATTCCCACAGGCACTCCGCTTATTGTGTATTTCCCCTCCAGGTCCGTAGATGTTCCTTTCTTAAGCTCCTCAAAAAAAACCGTGGCTCCTATAACGGGTTCTCCCGTAACTTTGTCGAGTACGACTCCTTTTAGTACATTTGCGTTTTGGGCTGTTGAATCGTTGACATTTGCCCCTAAAATCAGAAGCACGACAAGAATTTTAAATAAATTTTTCACTTTCTACCTTTTTATTTCGATGGCAAAAGTATGTAGATACTGTTACGGTAGTAAGTCGAAAAAATTAAGAAATTCTTACGAAAATGGACGGTTTTATGAAGAATTGCAATCTTAATATACCTTTGTACCATGGAAAAGAAAAAAATCCTGGTTGTTGACGATGAAGAGGATCTTTGTGAGATTCTTCAGTTCAACCTTAAAAGTGCCGGATATCTTGTAGATGTATCTTACTCGGCAGAGGAGGCCTTTGCAAGATTGAAGAACAATTACGATTTGCTCCTTCTTGATGTCATGATGGGGGGTATTTCAGGTTTCAGGCTTGCAGAATTAATAAGGAACGAGTATAACAATACTGTCCCTATAATATTTATAACAGCTCGTGACAATGTAGCCGACAAGCTTAAAGGTTTCAACGTGGGAGCCGATGACTACATTGCAAAACCTTTTTCAATTAAAGAGGTTATAGCAAGGGTTCAGGCAGTTCTAAGCAGGACAGCATTTTACAAAAAGACAGAACAGGAAAAAGTTGACCATGAGAAGAGAGTTGCTGAACAAAATCAATCCGGTCACGAAATCATCAGCTTCCCCGATTTTTCTATAAACGCAAGAAATAAGCAGGTTATTCTGAATGGTGAGAGCATAAAGCTTACAAAAAAGGAGTTTGAGATACTCTTCATGCTTGCAAATTCTACTCAGAAAATATTCTCCCGGGCAGACATTCTTGATGCGGTATGGCAGAATGAAGCCTATGTTCTTGACCGTACAGTTGATGTCCATATTGCCCGACTCCGGAAAAAAATAGGTATGTTTGGATCCTGTATAGTAAACAGGTCTGGTTACGGATATTGCTTTGACATAGATGAGGCCGGTAAAGATTAAATATAAGCATCAGGTAATCCTGTATTTCTCTCTTATGGTTATAGCCATAAGTCTCGGGTTCTCCTTTATATTAGTTCAGCAGGAGAAAAATACAAAAATGGAGCTCCTGAAATTTCAGATGCATCCTTATACAGATCTTATATACAATTATATAACCAAAGATGGCATAACACCTTCAGATATCTATGTATCAGAGAGGGTTTCTGAGCTTAAAGGTATTTTGCCTGAAGATATGAGGTTTACAATTCTTAATCCTGCTGGCAGGGTTATTTATGACAATCTCTCAACTGAATATATAAAGATGGAAAACCATCTGAAAAGACCGGAAATTGCAGCAGCAATAGAAAAAGGGACCGGTTCTGCCCTAAGATTTTCAGAAACTCTTAATTCCGACTATCTCTATTATGCTAAGAGATTTCCCAACCTTATTGTCAGGGCGGCCCTTAACTATAAGACAGCTGTTAAGCCTCTTTTAAGCAACGACAACAGATACAGGGCATATATCATTTTAATTTTCATTATTGTTATTGCTCTGCTTGTATATGTAAGCAGGCAGGTTGGCCGGCCGGTCTCTGCACTTAAGGAGTTTATAGACAAGGTACAACAGGGCAAAGGTGATTATGAGGATATCCGTTTCCCCGACAATGAGTTTGGTGATGTAGGAGAGAGGATTAAACAGACATTCAGGCAGCTTGAAAACACTAAGCAATACAAGCAGCAATTAACACACAATGTCGCTCATGAACTTAAGACTCCGGTAACAGGGATAAGGGGATACCTTGAAACGCTTCTTCAACAGGAAAATATTGACAATGAACAACGGCGTTTCTTCCTTGAGAGGGCCTATGCACAGACAATGCGTCTCTCCTCTATTATTACCGATATCTCTATTCTGAATAAAATCGAAGAGGCAGCGGACAAATTTGAGATAGAGAAAATTAATATAAGTCAATGTATAAAGGAGATTAAGAGCGACCTGGCATTCAAGCTGGGTGAAAAAAACATTGAATTTTCAGTTAAAGTATCTGATGATCTAAATATCGAAGGTATTTACCTGCTTATCTATTCTTTGTTTAAAAACCTCATAGACAACTCCATAGAACATGGTGGCGAGAACATAGAAATCTATATTGAAAACACGAAATGTGAAGACAATTTTGCCTGGTTCACATACTATGATACCGGCAAAGGGGTACCTCAGAACCATCTGGAGAGAATTTTCGAAAGATTTTACAGGGTAGAGGCAGGTAGAAGCAGAAAAAGCGGGGGTTCCGGGCTGGGATTGTCAATTGTTAAAAATGCAGTAAACCTTCACAAAGGGTCTATAAGTGTACGAAACAGAGAGAATGGAGGACTTGCCTTCGATTTCTCCCTTGCACTCAATATAAAATAGAGATAACCTATTAATGGAGAGAGAATCCTATGAGTTGAGTGAACTCCTCTCTTGTCTTGATATCCTTTAGAAAGGCACCGGTAAAGGCAGATGTAGTGGTTACTGAATGTTGCTTCTGAACACCCCTTATCTGCATGCACATGTGAGAGGCTTCAATTACAACAGCAACTCCAAGAGGATTAAGAGTATCCTGAATGCAGTCCCTTATCTGAACAGTAAGGCGCTCTTGTACCTGTAGTCTTCTTGCATAAGCCTCAACTACACGGGCAATTTTACTCAGTCCGGTTATATATCCGTTTGGAATATAGGCAACATGAGCCTTCCCGTAAAATGGCAGAATATGATGTTCACATAAAGAATAGAGTTCGATGTCCTTAACAATTACCATCTGCTGATATTCCTCCTTGAATTTTGCAGAATTAAGTATTGCGGCAGGATCGGCCTCGTATCCCTGCGTGAGGAACTGGATAGATCTGGCCACTCGTATTGGGGTAAGGTTCAGGCCCTCTCTTGATGAATCTTCACCAATAAGCCCTAGTATCTCTTTATAATGTGCGGCAAGCTTCTGGGTTGTCTCCTCATCATAGTGTTCAATCTTTGTATATGCCATAATATTTTTCTAAATTCGGGGCAAAATTAAGAAATTTAGTCCAGAAACAGTTTTAATAATGAGAATTTTAATGACAGCTGCGGAGGAAGAGGAGCTTATAACTGCTAAACAGGCATATAACTCTTTGACCCCGGGTGAAAAAAAAGAGCTAGATGTCACTTTTATGCTCACAGGCATAGGCTCAGTATCTACCAGTTACAGGTTAACTAAAGCTCTTAACAGTACGTCTGAAGGTTTTGATCTTGTTGTAAATCTCGGAATTGCCGGAAGTTTTTCTCAGGAATTTCCGATAGGATCAGTTGCAAGAGTTGAGAAAGAGTATTTTGGAGATCTTGGTTTCGAGACTCTTTTTGGGTTTGAGACCCTGTTCGATTATAACATTCTTGATGCAGATACGTTCCCTTATAAGGGGGGCGCCCTGCATGCAGTTGACCTCTCTGCAGAAATTGAAAAAGGGATGGCCTCCTATCACCGGGCTGTATCAGTGACTGTTCAGACAGTCAGCGGACTTCCTGAAAAGACACTACAGTTGAAGCGTGATTTTTGCCCGCAGATTGAAAGCATGGAGGGAGCTGCTTTTTTCTATGTATGTCTTCTGGAAAAGGTTCCTTTCATAGAGTTGCGCTCTGTCTCAAATGAAGTTGGAGAGAGAAACAGGAAAAACTGGAACATACCTCTTGCACTTGATTCTTTAACTGAAGCGAACAAATCTCTTTTGAAATCGTTATTTGCCTGAAGAATCAATATCTGTAATGACACTCTCACTCGCCTACTCTCCCTGTCCCAACGACACCTTTGCATTTCATGCTATGGTTCATGGGCTTGTAGATACGGAGGGACTCTCATTTGAGGTTGAACTGGCAGACGTTGAACAGCTAAATAAAAGAGCTACAGAAGAAAAATATGATATCTGCAAGCTAAGTTATCACGCATTCTTCTATCTTTGTGACAGATATGCAATGCTCCGCTCGGGAAGTGCCCTTGGTTACAACAATGGTCCTCTCTTTGTTTCTGAAAGGGTGCTAAATGGAGAATTTTCAGGTTTAAAGGTTGCAATACCTGGTGAAAAGACCACTGCGGCACTGCTTTTGAGAATAGCATATCCGGAATGTACAAATCTTTCGCCTGTTATCTTCTCCCAGATTGAAGCTAGGGTGTTATCGGGTGAATTTGATGCAGGAGTTCTTATACATGAGGGCCGTTTCACTTACGCAGCCAAAGGGCTGAAACTTATTGAAGATCTGGGCACATACTGGCAGACAAAAACCGGAAAACCTGTTCCTCTCGGAGGTATAGCTGTATCAAGAAAACTAAGCAGTGAGACGTGTCTAAAGGTTAACCGGGTACTGAGAAGAAGTATTGAATTTGCCTTTAAA
The DNA here is from genome assembly GCA_964599025.1 of uncultured Muribaculaceae bacterium. GTDB lineage: Bacteria > Bacteroidota > Bacteroidia > Bacteroidales > UBA932 > Bact-08. The sequence goes on from CAZREC010000084.1 coordinate 5,824, forward strand.
AATCCGGAAATATCTGAAGAATATGTATGCATCAATGCACGGGAGCTGGACAGAAACATACAGAAGAGACATATAGAACTGTTTGTAAATAACTATAGTACAGATATTGGAGAATTGGGCACCGATGCTGTTTACACGCTATATAACAAGGCTTTAGAGATAGAACCAAAAATTATTAAAAGAGATAACCTATTTATTTCATAGTTTTACACATTCAAATAAATTTTATGAGTACAGAAATAATTAAGATCCATGGGATCACGAAGTTTTATAGAGTTGGTAATCAGGATGTAAAAGCATTGAATGGCGTTGATATCACCATAAATAAAAATGAATATGTAGCTATTATGGGGCCATCAGGTTCAGGTAAATCTACAATGATGAATATTCTTGGTTGTCTTGACAGTCCCACAAGCGGTTCGTATATACTTAACGGTATAGATGTAAGCAAAATGCAGGACAATGATCTTGCTGAGGTAAGGAACAAGGAGATAGGATTTATTTTTCAATCGTTTAATCTGTTGCCAAGATATACTGCTCTGGATAACGTTGCCTTGCCTCTTATTTATTCAGGGAACTCAAAAAAAGATCGTGATGAGAAGGCCCATGCGGCACTGGAAAGCGTTGATCTTACAGACAGGATGCACCATAAGCCTAACGAACTGTCAGGTGGTCAGAGACAGAGAGTGGCAGTTGCCCGTGCTCTTGTAAACAACCCTTCTATCATTCTTGCCGATGAACCTACCGGTAACCTTGATTCCAAGACTTCAATAGATATAATGAAACTTTTCGAGGAGATTCATAAGAAAGGCAATACAATAATTGTGGTTACCCACGAGGAGGACATTGCCAAACATGCAAACAGGATTATAAGACTGAGAGATGGTGTTATAGAATCTGACGAAGCAAACCAAAAGGTTAAATTATGAACATATATACAAAAACCGGAGATAAGGGACGTACATCTCTTGTTGGCGGAGCCAGGGTGAGTAAGGATGACCCGAGAGTAAATGCATACGGTACTGTTGACGAACTGATATCACACGTGGCCCTGCTGAGGGCAGATGCATACAATGCCCCTTATTCTGAGAACCTGCGCAGGATCCAGTCAAATCTTATGCTTGTCGCTGCTCATCTGGCAGCAGATGACTTTGGTGCAACAAGACTTAAACCTTTCGATGTTGGTGAGATAGAGTTTCTTGAACATCAGATAGATGAAATGACATCAAAACTACCGGAGCAGACAGCATTCATTCTGCCTGAGAGGCCTCGTGTTGCAGCTGAGTGTCATATTGCAAGAAGTATATGCCGCAGAGCGGAGAGATCGTCAATCTCTCTGATGACGGAACCAAGAATTGAGGTTTCAGTGAAATACCTGAACCGACTCTCCGACTATCTGTTTATATATGCCAGATATCTGGCTATGCTTGACGGAATTCCTGATGATTTCTGGCAGCAGTAAATTGTTATTCAAAAATAAATAGTTATCTTCGCAGACTATTTTCGATAAATTATCTTAAGTATTTAATTATTAATTATTTACGCTATGTATTGGACACTCGAATTGGCGTCAAAATTAGAAGATGCACCTTGGCCTGCTACCAAAGAGGAGCTTATAGATTATGCAACACGTTCAGGTTCACCTATGGAGGTGATAGAAAACCTGGAAGATCTTGAGGACGATGGTGAAGTTTACGACAGCATCGAGGATATCTGGCCAGATTATCCAAGCAAAGAAGACTTCTTCTTTAATGAAGAGGAGTATTAATAAAATATAAAATGAAGATCATAATCGCTGGTGCCGGCGATGTCGGAACTCATCTGGCAAAGATGCTCAGTAATGAATATCACGACCTTACCATTATTGACAATGACGAAACCCGACTAAATCACGTTGCAGAAAATTATGATGTGGTTACTGTGTTTGGTTCTCCGACATCTATCAAAACTCTTTCTCTTGCAGGTGCTGCCTATGCCGACCTTTTTATAGCAGTTAGCCCTGCACAGGAGCAGGATGTAAATATAATCAGTGCCCTGCTTGCAAAGAAAATGGGTAGTGCAAAGGTGACGGCCCGCATAAACAACGACGAATACCTTCAGAACGAAAACAAGCTGCTCTTTACGGAAATGGGCATAGATCTTCTTTTCTATCCTGAAAAGATTGCTTCCCATGAAATCATCGACCTGTTGAAACAGACTGGCACATCTGAATTCATGGACTTTTCCGGAGGGAAACTTCAGCTTATTGTATTTCGTCTTGACGATGGTGCGCCATTGATAGACAAGACAATGACAGAGGTTGCCCTTCTCAACGAAGATGCTCCGTACCGCGCCGTTGCTGTTTCAAGGGATGGCACAACAATTATTCCAAGGGGCTCGACAAAGTTCAAGGAACATGATCTTGTATTTGTAATTTCAAAGCGGGGTGGTGTACAAGAGGTCATGAGCTATTCCGGCAAAAATAACATTGCTGTCAAAAAGTTAATGATTGTAGGTGGTGGCCGTATCGGAGAGATGGTTGCTAAAAAACTTGAGAATACCGTAGACTATATCAAACTGATCGAACAGAAGATGGAGAGGTGCGAGGTTCTTACAGAGAGACTTTCAAAGACGCTTGTGATTAATGGTGATGCCAGAAACACAGACTTGCTTATAGAGGAGGATGTCAATGATTTTGATGCATTTGTAGCAGTAACCAGCAATTCAGAAACCAACATCCTTTCATGTGTAATGGCAAAAAAGATGGGTGTTGCAAAAACCATTGCTGAGGTGGAAAATCTGGACTATATCAAGCTTGCTGAGGGAATGGGTGTAGATGCCGTTATTAACAAAAAACTTATAACGGCCAGCCGTATATTCCGCTTCACACTCTCCAACAAAGTTCAGTCAATAAAGTGTCTTAATGGTTCTGATGCTGAAATCCTGGAATTTATCGTCAACCCTAACAGTGCTATTACAAAGGACAAAATTAGAAACCTCGGATTCCCAAAAGATGCAATCATTGGTGGCGTAATTAGGGGAAACCACAGTTATATCGCTTTAGGTGATACAGAAATCAAGCCTTACGACCGTGTAGTTGTGTTCGCTCTGCCGAGTGCGCTCAAGAAGGTAAACAAATTCTTTTCATAAAAAGTTACATTTTAAGGAAAAACTTCTTTTTTATAATAACTGGAGCTTATATATATGACAGTTTTGTCTATAAATAAGCTTTTTTCATTACATATTATTATCTTTGCACCCACATAACATTAACAAATCAATATCATGATTACATATCGTTTTAAGACAAGTGGAAAGACAAGAATTGAGCATGATCTCCTTGGTGATAAAGAGGTTCCGGCAGAAGCATTGTTTGGGGTGCAAACTCTCAGATGTATAGAGAATTTCGATATAAGCAGGGACTATCTGTGTGAATACCCGGAGTTTACAAAGGCCTTGGGTATTGTTAAGATTGGTGCCGTTATGGCAAATCATGAACTGGGACTCATCGGCGATGAGATAAAGGATGCTATTGTTGCTGCCTGTAAAGAGCTCATGGAGGGGAAACATCTTGAACATTTTCCTATAGATATGGTTCAGGGTGGAGCTGGAACAAGTGTCAACATGAATGCAAATGAAGTCATTGCTAACAGGGCTCTTGAGATTATGGGTAAAGAACGTGGGGAGTATAAGTATTGTAGTCCCAACGACCATGTGAATATGGCACAATCTACAAACGATGCCTACCCCAGCGCTATGCATATTGGTCTCTATCTGACTCATTTTCACGTCAGAGATGCTATGCAGAGGCTAATATTGTCTTTTGAAAATAAAGAGAGGGAGTTTGCCAACATTATAAAAATGGGAAGGACCCAACTTCAGGATGCTGTTCCAATGACACTTGGACAGAGTTTTGGAGCATATGCTTCTGCAATGAAGAGCGAATTGTCGCGTCTGGAGAGGGCAGCAGAGGAGTTCCTGTTCATAAACATGGGTGCAACAGCCATAGGGACCGGTATAACTTCGGAACCCGGTTATTCAGAGGCTTGTATCAGATACATTCGGGAGATTACGGGCTGGGATATAAAACTAGCAGAAAATCTAATTGAGGCAACACACGACACATCTTGTATGGTATCATATGCCTCTGCAATGAAGATGATAGCCCTGAGACTTTCAAAGATTTGCAACGACCTCAGACTTTTATCCTCTGGCCCTCGCACCGGTATTGCTGAGATTAGCCTTCCTCCAAAACAACCGGGGTCTTCAATTATGCCCGGCAAGGTAAATCCGGTTATTCCCGAGGTTGTGAATCAGGTTTGTTTTAAGATTATCGGTAATGAACTTGCTGTATGTCTTGCATCAGAGGCAGCGCAGCTTGAGCTCAATGTTATGGAGCCGGTGATGGTTCAGAGCATTGTTGAATCAAGCGACTGGCTCATAAGGGCCCTGGACACACTAAGAGTGGAGTGTATAGACGGTATCGTTGCAAATCCTGAACATTGCCGTTCTATGGTAGAGCACTCAATTGGTATTGTAACTGCTTTAAAACCGTTTATCGGCTATGCAAAAAGTTCAGAAATTGCACAGGAGGCACTTATGACAGGTGGCAGTGTTTATAAACTTGTAATGGAAAAAGGTCTGCTTACGAAAGAACAGCTTGACACTATTCTTGACCCCAAGCATATGATTAAACCAGTGAAACTTAGTCTTTAGAACTTACAATTCTTGCAGATAATATTTCCTCTCTTATAATCTTTTGTTATATTTATGGCGGAAATATTATGAATGAAGCCGAGTTAAATATTAATCGCGAAAATGATAAGGAGTTGCTGGTCTTCCGTGATACCTTTGACAGGTTGTACGGAAAACTCTATAACTTTTCATCTTATTATATCGACTACAAAGAGGAGGCTAAGGAGGTTGTTCAGGATGTATTTCTGAAGTTATGGGAGGGCTCATACGATATTCTGGCTCTGGATAAAGAGAACAAGCTAGACTCTCTTCTTTTTACAATGACAAAGAATAAATGTCTTGATATACTCAAACACAGAAAAGTAGAGCTGAAGTTTTCTGAGGACAAGAAGGACGAATATATACGCAGTTCAATAAATGAACACGCTTTAAGTGATGACTCATCTCTTGAACTGCTTATAAGTAAAGATACTGAACAGGCTATTAAAAAGGCGATTATGGAACTCCCGGAATCTGTAAGGGAGACATTTATCATGAGCAGGTATCACGGTCTTACTTATAAAGAGATAGCCCTCAAACAGTATATTTCAGAAAAAACCGTGGAATACCGGATATCTTATGCACTCAAGGAGTTGCGGGTAAAACTATCTCCTTATTGTTACATGGTTCTGATTTTGCTTTATCGGTAGTTTTCTACTTCGTTGAAGTTTCCCACATAGTTAAATACACGAGATGCTAACGTTGCAGTAGTTTTTAGCAACACGATGATTTACATTGAAATACAA
>CAZREC010000085.1:0-11260 GCA_964599025.1 uncultured Muribaculaceae bacterium
AACTTAGATCTATAACATATCATGGAATAGCTAAAGCAATGGCTCAACAATGGGGCGTGTTATGACCGGACGTGAATACTTAATAAATATGCTCAAGAAAGAAATAGCGGCCCTTGAAGCTAAAATTAAAAAGCTAAGCGAGAGATTGAGTTATGACTACTTAAAGGAATTAGAGGAGATTCAGCTTCGAGTCTTAGAGCTTGTAAAGACCCCTTCTCCTCTTAGTAAAGAAGAGTTTAATGAGTTTAATGTCCTGCGTTATCGTCTAATAGAAATTAGAAAGAGCATGAAGAAGAAGAGCAAATACTATATTTCTTGGCTTAACGAGAAATATGAACTAACATACATCAAAGACTATCTTAATCAAGAGCTGTTCCTTAAACAAGGGCTAAACAATGCTAAATAACAAATTCAAGTGTTTCAGGATGGGGACTGGTTGTCCCTACCCTAAAAAGTTTGAACCGATCCACACGGTAATACTCAAGGTTAGGCGGTTGGCCAACTGCCTAACCATCTCTTAGGAGTACCCGTGTTAAAAGGAGTATATTATGTGGAAAACATCTAAGGAAATTCAGGAGCTATACGGCATTTCACGCCCGGCAGTGTATAAGTTGGCACTCAGAGAGGGATGGAAAGAAGAAATGCGTCCAATGGAACATGGTGGTCTATGTAAGATGTATTTTGTTTCAAACGATAGTAACCACGATAGTAACCAAAAACCGATAGTAACCAGTGAAATCGATAGTAACCAAAACTCATCTTTTGATGTCGATAGTAACCACGATAGTAACTTAACGATAGTAACCGATAGTAACCAGACGCAAATTGAGAGCAATCACTTAATAAATGAAATTGACGAGAGTACTGTCAATAAAGGGATTGGTTCGATAGTAACCATTCCAAAAACCGATAGTAACCACGATAGTAACCAGCCAAAACCTACAGTAACCGGAGAAAGCGATAGTAACCAAAAAGCGATAGTAACCACGGCCAACGATAGTAACCAAGAAAATGACAAACTTTTGTCTGTTGCTGATCATGTTGTTGAGTCTAACAAAATGATAGTTTCGAACCATATCGAGAATAATCTCGACTTGGTCCCGGATTTGAGACCGAAGCGGAAAGAAATTCCAACTAAATATCAGCAGGAAGTCAATAATAAGATAGTTTTAATTCAGAGTTTTAGCAAGACATCAGGCATAAGTTACGATAAATATGTGGATACCTACAACAATGGGTTTCATTATCCACAAATTTTAGATCAATTGGGCAAGATATCGGCAAGAACACTTTACCGCTGGGTTAGTGCATACAAAAAAGAAGGTGCTTTAGGATTGGTTCCTAATTACATCAGAGAGGAAGGAAACAGAAAGGTGCCTTTTGACATACAGAATGCGATAATTAACGGTATGAAAGAGGGAAATAAGCAGAACCTAAACTCTTTGATTCTTTGGATTAAAACCCAATACAGAATAAACAAAAAAGAAATGCCCTGCTCTGACAAAACGATATCCCGCTGGTGGAATGACTTTTATTCCGAACACAGAGTTGAAATTGACATTACCAGACAAGGCGAGAAGTACTTTAATGACCATTACAATAAGAGCATTTTAAGAGACTGGAACCTTGTTGAGGTTTTAGATGTAATCAATTGTGACGGGCATCATATAGAAGCCATGATCATTGATCCAAGAGACAATAAGCCCAAGAAATTCAGTTTAATAGTCTGGCAGGATTGCAGAAGCCGTATGTTATTATCTGCAATTGTGAATCTGACAGAGAACACAGACTCTATCCTGTTGTCGCTCAGAAATGCCATTGTTAACTGTCGCGGGTTCCTTCCGCTGGTTCCATATACCGACAATGGTAAAGCTTTCAGATCGCAATATATGAAAGGATTTAAGAAGGGAGAGGAAGAGTTTAAAATTGAGCTTTCCGGAGCTTATGGAAGACTTGGGATGAATCCGACTTTTGCAAAACCTTATAACGGACAGAGCAAACCTATAGAAAGACTATGGCTTACGGCTCAGGAACAAGTTGAGAGGTGCCTTCCCTCGTTTACCGGGACAAATGCACTTGATAAACCGGCCAATATGATGAGAAATGAGAAGCTTGCTAAGCTGATTAATCCGCATAAGCCTATAACCTTAGAAGAATTTAAGATGTTTTTCGAGTTCTGGGCAATGGAAATCTATGCCAAAACACCGCACAGAGGATTAAACGGACGTACACCCTTAGAAGTATTTGAAGAGGGATTGGCTAAATTACCCGAATCAAGAAGAGTGTCTCTGGAAGAGTTGAATTATATGCTTTTATCTGTTGAAAAAAGAAAGGTTTCTAAGGAAGGCATCAAGCAAAACGGGTTCTGGTACTATCATGACATCCTGATCAGAAAGGTAGGCGATGAAGTGCGTCTCAGATGGGATCCGCTGGATGTCAGATCTGTGCTTGTGTATGACCAGAATGACAAGTTTATCTGTCAGGCAGAGAAAAGAGAACTCCTCCATCCAATGGCTAAGATAGCTGAGGACGGCGGTCATTCTTTGGCTAGGGTAAATAAAGAGAACAGAGAAAAGAGAGCCAGACATAAGAAATACAGAGAACTTGGTCAAGAGATGCATAAATCCTTAAAAGACGACAGCAATAATTTGTTAAAAATACCAGTGATAGAGCAGTCATTGTTTAACAATACACCACTTATTCAAGAGCCTGTAAAGACTAAAAACCTGCTGGAAAGAGTGGAAGAAATGGGTATATACAATAACGAACCGTCGCCGATTGAAGTAACCGAAAAGCCTACATCTTCATTATATGAGGAATTGGCAAAATTTTCAGGAATTAGCATTAAAAAATAAATGGAGGTAATCATGAAAAAGAACATTGTAAGCAGAATTCAAAATGTAGTCGAGGCCGAGAAGATGATAAACTTTCTTCTTAGCCGTCCGCGTACGGAAATGGTGGGGTTAGGTTTATTTTATGGAGCTCCCGGACTAGGCAAAACGAGATATACTTACAGAACTGCACTACAAAACGGTTGGATTCCTATGAGACTAAATGCAACTTCAACCCAAAAGTCCTTTATTAACGAGCTTTATGATGCAATCCGGTATAAGTTAAATATTGGTGAACGTATCCAGGGCGGTAAGAACTTAATTTTTGATAAAGTTGTAGAGATCATGCAAACTTATGAGGACATTGTAATTGTTGTAGATGAAATTGACTATGCCTTTAAGGACAAAGCATTATTGGGAATGATAAGAGATTTGGTTGATTTAACTTTCTGTACTATAATTCTTGTTGGAATGCAGCACGCAAAAACAGAACTATCCAAGGCAAACAGCCACTATTTTGATAGATGCAACGGATTTTATGAATTCAAATCTTTAAGTTTAGCAGATGCGACTCTGGTTATTAACGAAATATCTGACATCACGATGGATGCACCTTTGATAAAGGAGGTTTTTGACCTTTCATCGGGAACAATGAGAGTCTTGATCAATGTTATTAATACTATGGAAAAAACAGCAAAAGGAAAAGGTCAGAAAACCCTTACACTGGCGGAGATCAAATAATGTCTAAGATTTCAAACAGGCAAATCATCCGAGATTATATTGAATTTCACAAGGGATATTTCACTTGTGTTCAATGTCATAACGTCACTGACCTGCCCATGCAGACGATTAGAAATGTAGTAGGTGAGTTTGAGAAGTTAGGGATTATAAAGGTTATCAGGATTGAGAAAAAAGGAACGAAGGTATATTTGAAGGTAGTTAATCCAATAAAAGGAATTGAAGATAAACCTTCAGATGAAACCTTAGCACGGGTAAAAGCACAATGGGAAATAGATAAAAAACAGACACATGAGCAGATTAGTAAGATATTAGGGATATCCAGAAGTTCGGTCTCTATGGCAATTAAGGCACTGAGAGACAGAGGAGACATCCCAAAAGAAGAGAAGCTGACACCATTTCCCATAGTCAGACCTTTAGATTACTTGAAAAACAACAATTATGAGGACATAACGTCACGCGTATTTAATTTGATCAAGGCTGAAAACAATATGTCTGCTTTCTATCTGGCTCAGAAGCTTGAGATTCCTTTATCCTTGGTCAGATCATCAATAAACTGGCTTAAAGAACAGAGGTTAATATAATGGATTACAGTAACGAAGCAGTATTAGACCCGCAGGGAACATACTTCTGGCACTTGGTGAAATTGGCAGACTGGACACGAGAAAGAGTTGAAATGCTGATGCTGAGAAAGTTTAAAGCTACTCATTGGAATGCATTAGATGAAAAGCAACGCCGTCAGATGATCGGCACAATGAAGAGTTACGCAGATAAGCAGAGCGACGTAAAAGCAAAAAAAATAAGGCAGTGCATCGGAGCGACTGCATCTGCCTTAGGATTAAGTATGGATCAGGTTCATGAGTTGATGCAAGCGTGGGGCTTTGGAACATCACTTAGAAAGCTGAACTTTCAACAAACAATGCAAGTTTATGAAAACATTAAAAAGTGTCAAGGCACGAGAAAATAAGGAGGAACTATGAGAAGGATTGAGTTAGCAGGATTAAGGATTAAGCAAAATAAGGAAGGAGGCAAATAAGATGGCTAAGAAAACAGCATTTCTCACATCACCGGAAGGAGCCAAGATTAACGCAAAACATCTTGATAAAAGTATTGTAAACAGAGATGCTTTTGTGCGTAAGATGATAGCCAGAACCCAAAGAATAGAGGCTTATCTTCAAAAGGAATATGATTTAATAACCAAAGAGTTTGATGATTATCTACAAGGTGTTGCTGATCAGTATGCAACAGATTGGCAAGGATCAGCAACACTGAGAAGCTATGACGAAACAATGGTTGTGGAACTAAAAAACCAGAAGAGAACAGGGTTTGATGAAAAAATCATGCTTGCCGGACAGTTGATTAATGCCTGGATAGACAAGAAGAAAGACTCTATCACTAATGACAAAGACCGTGAGACCTTTGAAACGGTTGCGGGTATTGCTAAAAGTGCATTAAAGACAGACTCACAAAACAAGATAGATTTCCGGAAGGTTCTGGAATTAAAGAAATTCAGTTTTAAGGATCAGGAATGGCAGGAAGCTATGAAAATTATCAACGACAGCCAAATTATTCTTAGTTCCAAGAAGTATTTCAGTTTCAAGGTTCGAAATGATAAGGGTGTAATGGAATCAATTAAATCCAGCCTGAGCGATTTTTAAGGAGGGATATCATGGGTATAATATGTGCAATCGTATTAGCAATATTTTCCGTAGCTTATTTATTGATCTTAGATAGATTCAGAAACAGAATCGGCGGGTTGCTTAAGCTAAAGGTAAATCAAGAATTGATCATTCAGATGAAAGACAAAGAAATCAAAGTTAAAGAAGATGAGATTTGCGAGATCTATACAAATAAAAAGAACATGTTGAGAAGACATGCCAGAGATATGGAAGCTGCCAAGTTTGCCCTTGAGCAGACGGAAAAGAGTCTGGGGGAAAGTCACCAGCTTTTACACCAGATGCAGGAAGAAAGAGACATCATCCTTGCCGACAAAGCCGCATTACAACACCAATTCAACGAACTACGAAAAGACTACTTCGAGTTAACCAAAAACGTATTTTACCCGTCGGCAGCCGAGGGATGAGGCGAGAAATCAGGGGGAGCAATCCCCCTGGATTTCTCTTTAGTTAAGAGTTAAGAGATAATAGATAAGTGGAGAATTGAATGACTAACAAAGAGTTGTATCAAAGAGCTGTAGAGCTGATGGGTAAAGAAAAAGTTGATTATGCTTCACATAAGTTTCTTAAAAGATTAGTGTCCAGTGGGCAGTGTGCAGTGGACAGCAAGAAAGAGAAAGGTAAGGAACTTATGCAAATTATAATTGATGATCTTAATGCCAGAGCCGGGACGAATTTCAGACTTACAGAGCAGACGGTCAGACTTATTAAAGCCAGGATAGCTGATAAATTCACGATAGAGGACTTTAAGAAGGTGCATGAGGTGAAATGTGCTCAATGGCGGGACGATGCGAAATTCAGGGTTTATTTGAGGCCTAAGACGCTGTATGCACCGAGCCATTTTGAAGGATATCGGATTGAATGGGATGTTAGAAAGGTGAAGCCAGTGGAGAAAAAGGAAATATTAGCCACCGAAGTCCACCGAATGGAACGCGAAAGGGAATTGAGAGACTGGAGAGAGTTTGAGACTTATGCGGATCTGTGGGGATATGTGGCAGGTATGAGTAAGGAAGAATATGAGAGATACCCATTAACAGAGGAGTTGAGACAACTTCATAAGAAATACTTAACCGGATTGGTTAATAAAAATATGGGAAAAGAATGGTTTGAAGTTAAGTTTAAAGATATAAAGGAGAAGAGATGAGCAACAATTATTCAGATGGCGGAGTAAGACCTTTTTATGTAAATGGAAAGATAACTAATTTTGTTCATTATTGGGACCGGGAAGAAAAGAAACTAACAATGAAATGCACTAAGTGTAATTCAATTTTTACACCGGACATTATAAATAACGGCATTGTAATTAATGGATTTATAGCAGGTTCAGAGACTAAGTGTCCATCATGTGGGTATTGGGAAAGAGATAAACGCGGAAATATAACAACTTCAGAAGATAAGGAGAATCCAAATGAAGGTTAAGCAGGAGTATATTAAGAAGTTAAAACAATATGTTTTAGCAAACTACAGAGAGAGAAAGCTTAGAATTATGGCAATGGATGCTTTTGTTACGGATATTGTCAGCATTTCTCAAGGACCACGTAAAGAAGAGATTGTTTCAACATACTTACTTGATCCATTAGGTTTAACTCAGAATGCAGAAATTAGATATTGTGATTTGGTTGAGGAGGAATAAGTGAAACATAATTGTAAAAAGTGTAAGCAAGGGGTAATAGTAAAACCAATAGCGACAGGGGAGAAGTATGTGTATTGCAATAAGTTGAAATGTAAGTGCGGGAAGGTCGTTGTTTATTGCAACGCGTTTGAGCCAGTAGGAGAAGTTAAAAAATGAAAATACAGGATAGTGTCGGCTGCGGAGTACCGAGATGTGATGAGAAGATATGTAATCGCACCAGGAAGGGAATATGTGCTTTGCGTCGGTACTACCTGCTGAATGTCGTGAGGATCAGGAAGCTGGTCTATACTCATGAGAAGATCATGGGGCGGACAGAGTTTAGAAGAATAATGTACTTTTGGAGGGTTAAATGATTCATAAACATGCCAGAGATGTGAAAGTAGTCCAACAGGTGGATATCTTTAAGAATCAGGGATTTCAGGCGAAAGACGCTATAAAATTGGTGGCTAAGAGAATGCTGATGGCAGAACGAACCATCAAGAACATTTACTACAATAAGAAAAAGGAAGTGAGTTAATTATGAGTGAAGAAAGAATTATTAATGAGGAGAAAGAGAAATCTCCGGAAGAATTGAGAGAAGAGGAAGGACTGAAGATCTTGAGTAAGATCGGGATGAATTATGAGTCACTGAGAGCTGAGTGTGATAAGATCAGAGAAAAGAAGAGCGGATTGTCATTTAGTAAAAGGCAAATGCTGCTTGAATTTGAACAGAAGTATTTTGGATGAAAAAAAACATTTGACAAGAATTTGAAAACTTGTAGATTAAACTCTACAAGCAAAACCATAGGGATAAAACCCTATCCAAAAGGGTTGTTTTTGTTTAAAGCAACCTGAATATAGCGTGAATAATTGGCTGAGAATCTCTATTTCGCGAGGGATAGGGGCACTGACCTATGGTAGTGTTTGTAGTTCTCAGCCTTTTTTTATTAAAAATTGGATCTACAAAGTCCAAAAATAAGAACCATAGGAGGCAATCATGAAGAACATGATAGCTATTAACAGCACTACTCTTGCTGTAAAAGAGTACAAAGGTCAAAGAGTCGTCACATTAAAGGACATTTCAGAAGTTCACCAACAAGCAGAAAAAGCAATCAGACAAAACTTTCACAACAACAAAAAGTACTTTGAAAAAGATGTTGATTTCTTTCTTTTGCGTGGGAAAGGCGATACTAAAAATTTTAGCACGGCTTCAAACGTCACTAATCTCAACGTCTTTACGGAGTCCGGCTATTTGAAATTAACTAAATCATTGAATGATGATCTGAGTTGGCAAGTGATGGGCTTGCTGATTAATTCGTATTTTAGAGTCACCGAACACCAAGGGTCTAGTAGGGTGCAAGTAAGCAGCAAGAGAGAGAAAGAGAATAATCAGGCAATGCTGGAGAACATAATTCCTTTGATGGATCCTCAGTTTCAGAAGATAATCTTTTATCGCAACCTGGGACTTACACAGAGAGAAACCGCTAAGCTGCTGGATATGAGTCATAGTGTAATCCAGAACATAGAAACCCGTTTGAAGATGGCCGGGCTTAATTTAACGAGACAGTCCAGGAGAATGGAAATGTTAGTAAAAACTCCTGTATCTCTGAAGGTTTTGAACGGTGATCAACCCAATCTTCCTTTTGAAGAGGTATGAGATTATGAGTCTGATGGATGTATATGATGAAATGGTAGTGGTCAATGATGCCATACGCGAATATTCGGAATTGATCACAGACCGCAAGTCTCTGGGCAGATGTGACGGAACTGTGCTGGTGGTGTTGGAAAGTGCTTTGAGACAGACTTTGGAGAAGTTTGAAAGGACTATGGAAAGTGTTGAGCAAAATATAGTTTGACAAAAAGTTAGAAGTGATTAAGATATAATTTGGAAACGGGGTGAGGGCGTGCAACTGTTTGAATCCTGTGGACGTCGGCAACATTGCACGGTGTTGTGCGGCCCCAAGGCGGAGTTTAAAAGCTCCGCCTTTTTTATTCCTGCTTATAGAAAAGAAGCCCCTCTCTTTGGTTTGCCATATAGTTGGGCTTGTCTGAAATGATGATATTGAAATACTCAAGAACAGTACCGGACATCTCGCAAATCACAATAACACCGTTTTCGTACTTCTTTAAATATCTGTTTCTAAATTTGCCGTCTTTATTTGAATACCAAGCCTCATAAGGGTTCAGTAAAACATCTTCTATCTGCCCTAAATAAGAGATTCTCTTTTTTAGATCCGATAAGTTAGTTTCTTCAAACTTGTTCACAGAATCCTTTTTTAGGATTACAGTTTTTCCAGAGCAATCAAAGACCTGTCTGTCATTTAGATAGTCTTTGGCAAAATTTAAAATTTCTTCCTTTGACATATTATCAACATTAAATCTGTTTTCAGCTTTGTTCTTAGGCACATCATCCCATTCCGGTCTGCCTGCCTCCTTATAAGTTTGGGAAACTTTCTCTGCTTTGCCATCTGTATAATTACCCCAAATGTCGTTTGTTTCACCTACGTTCTTTTGAAAATTGGAATCAACGGGAACATCCGGGACAAACTGATCCGGGTTATACTGAGATTTAAACTCATCTTCAGTCATCATTTCCACGTCACAACGGCAGTTCCATCCGTTTGGGGGATAGTTCCGACTCCAGAAAGGATCATCTACAGGGAAGACTAAGCCGTTGAGTGCTGCATGTTCATCTCTAACTCTATCATCCATAATTGCAACATACTTGAGTCCAGGGAAAAGATCCTTTAAATCTTGGATTGTTTTCCATTTCCCGGCTTCGTAAGCACTCGACATGGCAGTTTGGAAATTGGTTCTGAGATGATAGGGGTTTTCGGGTTCTAAGCCAGCCATTTTGATTTTATCGCGGAAGGTGTTGAAAGGAATACCCAGTTCAATTGCCTTATTTGCTTCAAATCTTATTGCTTCCTGAGCTTCAGTAGTAAGTACATGAGCAACTACGACGGAGCTATCGCGAAAGGCATTAAGGGCCTCTGTGTTAACCAAATCATAGCTAAACTCTATTTTTGGTAATAAGTCGTTAGCCAGTAGCCAGCGGGAAGTAGCCAGGAGAGAATTGAGAAGCTGTTTCCCCTTTCTGGTAGAGGGTTGAGGCGAGGTTCTACCTTCTTTGAAACTATCCAGAATAGACTTGTTCAAAAGCTCCACAATTGTAAGAGCCAAGTCCAAAGGGTATGGAGCCGAAATCACGTCATTATACGAATTCATCTCTTTCAGGCTGTCAGAATACTTCTTAGCCTCCTGTGCTGCCTTATTCGCGAGATTTAACGACTTTCTGTCAGTTTTAGCTATGATTGCTTTGAAAGGTAGTGTTCTCATTATGCTTTACCTGGTCTTGGAACGCCGTAAGTATCATAGAAGTAATCATCAGGAATATCAATACCGATATCGTTCTGGAGTTTGATATCTATGTCTATACGTTCTGACAGGGTAACAACCTGCGGGGTTTCCATAGTGACAGTTATCTGATCGGAATTGAAATTGATATTATTCAGAGTGGTGAAGAGTTTGGACAGAAGGTTTCCCATGGTCCGATTATCACCAGCTAAGATGTCTTTTCTGACAAGTTCGTGAATCTTGGCCTGAGCGTAGGAGCCGTTCTGGCGGTCGGTAGTGGTGAGAGTTTGACCCAGTATTCTTTTCGTAACCTTGGTTTCACAGAAGTCCACGAGATTGAAATAGAGATCTGAAGATGCTGTTTTAGTGGCGAAATCCTTAAACTCTATCTCTGTGTTTTCACTGACAACGGCTGCCAGATCAGAGCCAAGTGAACCCATAATATTATAAAGTTCGTTTTTTTCGTCTTTGGTGGCTCCGGCTTTATACTTGCCTATGCGGGTAGGTTTGCCGTAGGTTTCACAGAATTCCGCCCAGTTATTCAGAGCGAAAGACGCGAATATGTAGAGTTTTACAAGAGGCTGGAGAATAGATTTGCCAAAATTATGTTTGAAGAAACGGGGATCTTCAGTGTCAATCTGTTTATCGTTTTCGAATAATTCGACTTTATTGTCGATGATTCTGAGGTCAAGACCTTCATACTCCTTAATCGCAGAGGGATAGATGAAAGAATCAATTTGTTTGTACTGAATCTGATGAAACAGCCAGCCATAGAGACGGCCCAGCATGCAGGAATCAATGAAATCCGGCAGAAACTCTTTGATAACTTTGTCAAAATAGTCACGTTGGGCTTGAGAAAGTGTGTCGGGAAGAATGATATCAGCTGATTTAACTGCTTCGGTACGGACATCACAGGCTCCGGCAAGATTTGAATCTGAATCATAGAGCGTGTCATAGATTGAATCCAGATCGCCCACTTTGCCCAATTGTTTAGAATAGATGGCAGCGATCAGAGCGGAGGGACTAAGCTCTTTGATGTAATAGAA
>CAZREC010000086.1:0-11175 GCA_964599025.1 uncultured Muribaculaceae bacterium
TCAATGTAAATCATCGTGTTGCTAAAAACTACTGCAACGTTAGCTTCTTAACTATGTGGGAAACTTCAACAGATGCAACAAGAGCTGCCTAACTTTTATTAGACAGCTCCTTATATGTCGGGTACACAATGTGCGCCCCAGATACCCACAAACCTTATTTTTTCAGTTCTAGGGCTTTTTTGTCTCTTCTCTTGAATATGTCAAACACGATTGGTGTTGCAATAAATACCGAAGAGTAAGTTCCTACCACAATACCTACTATCAACGCTATTGAGAAACCTCTGATAACTTCACCTCCAAACAGAGCAATAGCAATCAATACAACCAATGTTGTACCTCCTGTATTGACAGTTCTGGCTAGGGTACTATTAACAGCTTCGTTAATGTTGCGGGCAATGTCATGTTTAGGATACAACCTTCTGTATTCACGAATCCTGTCGAATATAATAACGGTATCGTTTATCGAATAACCAATAACGGTAAGTACCGCTGCAATGAATGTCTGGTCAATATCGAGACTGAATGGGAAAACCCCGGCAAATATTGAAAAGAATCCAATAACAAATATAGAGTCATGCAAAAGAGCTATTACACCACCTGTTCCCCATGACCAGTTCCTGAATCGCAAAGCTATATATAGGAATATCGCAAATAGAGATACAATAACAGCAATTACTGCATTTCTCTTAATATCATCGGCTATAGTAGGTCCCACTTTTTCAGAACTGATAATCCCGTTAGGGTTATCTGTGGTAGCAGTAAACTCATCAAGAGTTAGTGGTGTTGCAAACAGACCCTTCAATGCATTGTAGAGTTTACCATCTACAATTGCATCTGTCTCTGGAGAGTTGTCGTTTATCAGATACTTGGTTGTTATTTTCATCTGACTTCCGCCACCATACTGCTTAACCTCTATACCCTCCTTGAATTCTGCCAGAATTGCTGCGCGTACTTCACTGGTAGTAACCTCTTTGTCGAACCTTACAACAAATGTCCGGCCACCTGTGAAATCAACACCATAACTGAATCCTTTTGTAAAAATAAAGGCAAGAGAAATAACAATTATTGAAATTGAGAAGATATATGCATACTTACGCATTGCCACAAAGTCAACTTTTGTATTTGTCAGGAAGTTCTTTGTGAATTTGTTCGAGAATGTGATCGGTTTGTTTTTTGTAAGTCTCCATTCAAAAATCAAACGAGTTATAAAGATCGAGGTCATAAGCGAAGTGATGATACCTATAACCAATGTTGTTGCGAAACCTTGAACAGGACCTGTTCCGAATACTGCAAGAGCGATACCGGTAATAATAGTTGTAAGGTTACCGTCGATAATAGCAGAGTATGCATTGCTGTAACCGTCGGCAATTGCAAGCCGCAGACCCTTACCCGCTCTCAGTTCCTCTTTTATGCGCTCATAAATAATTACGTTTGCATCTACTGCCATACCCATGGTAAGAACAATACCGGCGATACCAGGCAATGTTAAAACAGCACCAAATGACACAAGTGCGCCAAGCAGGAAGAGAACGTTGCAAACCAGAGCAATACTGGCCACGAAACCTGCTCCGGCATAGAATAGGATCATATATGCGAGAACCAGAAGGAATGCAAGAGCAAAAGAGAAGAATCCTGCATTTATCGATTCGCTACCAAGTGTTGGTCCAACAACAGCTTCCTGAACAATTCTTGCAGGAGCCGGAAGCTTACCTGACTTAAGAACGTTTGCAAGGTCATCGGCCTCCTGTATTGTAAAGTGACCCGAAATCTGTGATCGACCTCCGGTAATTTCTGAATTTACCCTAGGGTAAGAATAAACCATTCCATCAAGCACAATTGCTATACAACGGCCAATATTGTTGGCTGTCATAGTTGCCCATGTTCTTGCACCCTCTGCATTCATTCCCATATCAACCTCCGGTGCCCCGCTGTTTCCGAAAGCTTTACGGGCATCAGTAACAACGCCTCCATCTAAAGGAGCTTTGCCATCACGAGTATTTACCTTTATAGCTATCAGTTCAAATATAACCCCGGCCGGGTCAATGGCTTTAACTGTCCACATAGGTTTAAGGTCGGCAGGAAGAATTGCCATAATCTGAGGCATTCTGAGCCATGAGCCAATTCTTGCAGTATCTCTGTAGTGAGCCCTGCCAATGCATGGTCCGGGGATAAGTTGTCCCTGAGACACGTTTGGATTCAACAGGAAGAACAGTGGATTTTCCTTTGCTATAGCTGTCTGATCTACGCTTAGTGAGTCGTCGGCTTTGATTTCGTTAAGAAGGGCCGCACTTGCCTTAGATGTGTCTCCTGCCGCTTTTAGTGTGTCCGGAGCTGTTGCAGGTGCAGATGCTGCTGCAAGAAGAGAATCCGAAGGAGCAACTGCTACAGCCTCTGAAAGCTCTTTAACAGCTTTGTTTGCTTCTACAAGGAACTGATAAACCTCTTGGTTTTCATAAGTTTCCCAGAACTCAAGCGATGCAGTTCCCTGAAGTAGTTTACGTACACGGTCAGGTTCCTTAACCCCCGGAAGTTCAACAAGAATACGTCCGGAGTTGCCTATTTTCTGAATATTTGGCTGAGTTACACCAAAACGGTCAATACGATTTCTAAGAACATTGAAGGAGTTTGAGATTGCGCTCTCTGCCTCTTCACGAATAACCTTTATAACATCGGCATTTGATGTTTCCGGCTTGATCCTGTCGCGCATTTCATAAGTTCCGAAAATTTGCGATAGTCTCTGTCCCGGAGCAACTTTATCCCAAGCCTCTCCGAAAAGAGTGATAAAATCGGTGCGTGAACTGGCCATGTTGGTTTTTGCCAGTTTGATTGCCTCTGTAAATTGTGGTGATGTATTGTTGTTTGCAAGAGAGTTAACCAGTTCGGCCACGCTTACCTCTAGCATAACGTTCATACCCCCCTTAAGGTCAAGACCAAGGCTTATTTCCTTCTCTTTTACCTCTTTGTAGGTAAAACCAAGATATACCTTCTCGGCTGAAATTGAGTCGATGTAGAATTTTTCTTTTCTTGCGCTTACCGAATCCAGATAGTAAGCCTTATCCAGATCGGAAACATTTGAAAAAGAAGGTAAAGCTTGTTCTGCTTTAACTGCATTGGCTGCAAATTCTCTTGATTTTTTCTCTTGATGTTTGGTTGCCCATGTAAACGATAGCTGGTATAAGCAGGCTAGGGCGATTACAATTGCCAAAATACGAATGGCACCTTTACTTTGCATGGAATATTAGTTTAAATTATATAATTCAAGGAAAATTAGGGTACAAAAGTAGTATTTTTTCCCAAAACATAAAGAAATTCGTACTTTTGTTGGTCAATATATTAATGATGTATGAAAAAGTCTATCCTTGCACTCTCTGTTTCGATGCTTGCAGGTAGTCTTTTAGTTGGACAAACACCAGATGAAAAAACAAGGTTTTCCCAGGCAGAAGAATTAAGAAAGCGGTACAATTTTAATGAAGCAATTGTTCTCTATAAAGAAATTTATGCTGCCACAAAAGATACAAGTTTTCAGAAAGCCCTTATAGACCAGATTGCCAGAAGTGAAAATGGAATCAAGATGCTTGAATATGGCATCAGACCCAAAGTTTACGGATCTGTTAATGTCCCCTTAAAAGATTTTTACCTTTATTATCCCGATATCAAAGACAGTACCTGGATACTGGTTCCCTCTTTTCTGAACAAGGATAAAAGCGATTATCCTATCTCTAATGCTATGATTCACAGAGAAGGAGAAAACACTATGTACTTTTCTGCTCAGGATAAAAAGGGGGCCTGGGACATATATTCCTCCCAATATATAGATGGTGACAAATGGACACCTCCACAATTATTGAGTAATGTAGTAAATTCTCCCGGGGACGAACTTTTTCCTGTTCTCAGCCCTGACAACAGAAAATTGTATTTTTCTTCAAACGGCCATTATGGAATGGGCGGTTTTGACCTCTATGTCAGCATTTGGGATGAGAAAACCAGTAGCTGGGGAGTACCACAGAATCTGGGTTTTCCTTACTCCTCTCCAGACGATGATTATCTTTTTATTAACTCCGACGATGAAAATTATTCATTTTTTGCCTCAACAAGAAATGTATCCTCAAAGGACAGCTTACAGATATATAAACTGGAGTTCGAAAACACTCCGGTAAAAAGTCCTGTAACAAAAGAAGAGGCCCTTGAAATCTCTCTGCTAAGATCTGATTCCGACACATCAGCTTCCACCCGGCTTAACAAAACAATTAAGGACAAAGACTCTATTGCAGCAAATCCGGAAACCAGCGACTATACAAATATGGTAAAGGAGGTAAGAAAGATACAGAACGAAATAGCTAAGTCAAACAAGGAGATAAACGCAAACAGAGCTTTGTATGACACACTGTCGGACATAAATGAGAAAGCGCTGCTTGGTAAGAAAATAAGCGAGGCAGAGTTGTTGCTCCTGGAACAACAATCAAAATTAAGTATTGCGAATCAGATGATTCAGGAACGTGAAATGAATTTTCTTCGTCAGGGGGTATTAATTCCAAGGGAGGATTTTTTTAAGGATCCGGTTGTTGCCATAGATTCGGCATCAACAAAACAACCTTTGGTTGCTAAAGCATCACAGTACGGAACACTCCCAAAAATGGAGATACTATCACCCATAGTTCCTGTAGACTACACATTCAAAATTCAGGATGAACCGGTAATCATTTCCGATGACTCAATTCCTGACGGTCTGGTATACAGCATACAGCTATTCCTTGTTTCAGAAAAGGCAGACCCAGAAGCATTAAAGGGATTAAGTCCTGTTTTCGAAACAGTCACCCCTTCCGGAAAGTTCAACTACACTACAGGACGGTTTTCGACTTACGCGGAACTATCATCGGCACTAGTCAAGGTAAAAGCCCTGAAATTTCCTAAAGTATTAGCTATTGCTTATCATAATGGAAAGAGCATCGGAATAAAAGAGGCGAGACTTCTTGAAAGCCGGCCGGTTGACGAGAAGAGCTATCAGGTAAGACTGGAGCGTTATCCGGAGGGACTTCCTCAACCAGTTCTTGATTTGATTAGAAAAACCACCGACAAGGATATAGCAATGAAGGTAATCGAAGGCAAAACCCTGTATTTTGTAGGCCCATTCAGCAATAAACAGGAGGCTGACCAACTGATGACCCTGCTGAGCGAAATAGCAGAGGGTGTGACCACCGAGGCAATTATAAAAGAAGAAAAGTAATTTTGCACATAAAAAGAAATTAGTATCTTTGCACTCCTTTGCGGTACTTACCGCTTGTGAAAGCAATGTTACCCAACATTTTGGTGAGGTGGGTGAGTGGCTGAAACCAGCAGTTTGCTAAACTGCCGAACTCGTAAGGGTTCCGGGGGTTCGAATCCCCCCCTCACCGCAAAGTGAAGAAAAGCCCTGCCCCATAGGGTAAAACAAAAAAATAAGACCACGTGAGCTTGCTCATTAGTGGTCTTTCTTTTTGTTTTATATCTGCCTTTGGCAGATGGCTTTTCTTCTCTTTAAGCCCCTCCCTCGGGGAACGCCGAGTGAAACGAGGCAATCCCCAAAGGGGAGGCGAACAAAGAGAGACAATCCCTCAAAATGAGCAGAGAAGCTTTCGAGACAGAGAGAGGCGAAACAAAAAACCTATGCTCAGCATATGGCTTTTTCGGATCAAATTGAAAATTAGGCTGAACAATAAATTTTACGCATAACCACAATAATAGCACGAAAAACACCCTTGAAGTTTCCCATGTGTAAAGCGACATTTTTTGCAATTCGCCAACTTCTTGTATATGAATAAATTGCTAATAACTTCTTGGAAGTACTTCCAAGAAGTTATTAGCAAAAGGCTATATATTAAGTATTTAAATACAATCTTCAAGCCCGAGATGATTTCTGGCACGATAAGTGGTATGTTGCTATAGATGATTACGTTAGTCGATTAATTGACTGAAAAATTGCATCAAAGTGTCAAAACAAAATATAACCATAACAGAAGTAAAAAATCTGAAAAACCCTTTTACGCTCTGAGAATGTTGCACTTAACCATGTGGGAAACTTTGAAAAACATCCTTGAAGTTTTTCATAAATTGCTCATCTCCTGTTGTATATAAAATATTCTCAATCGATAATAAATTAAAATAATTTTATATCTAACAGACAATAAGTCCCTTACAAAAAACTTCAAGGGAGTTCTTCGGTAGCAATTTTATCCACAAAACAAGACAATCAAAATTTTTGTCCATGACCGAATGATTTGTGCAAAAACAACCATTTTTCGATTATAAACGAAAATTCGTAGAATATAGCTATGTCTAAGTGGGAAAAACACCAAATCTGACTTCAAAATAAATAGCTAACTTTGTGGTTTATTTATCAATCGGAATCATCCGGGCATTATTATAAGGAGCAGCCATGTTATCAGATGTTTATATAAAAGATATTGATGAACTAAATAAAACTTCCATCGTTCAGCAAACGGCGTTTTGGTCAATTTTAAAAAGGAAAATTGGTTTTGATTCGTTTGCCTTGAATTTTAAAGCTAAAAAAAGCAACCTATTCAACGATGTTGTTAACGACTTTAATATCCATTCAGACATTTTGGTGATTATTAAGCAGTTGAATGATACCGAAAGTATTGCTTATTTACCCTATGGCCCTGAATTAGAGCCCGAGCATGAGTTTCAAGGAGTTTTTTTAGAAGAATTATCGGAGTGTCTGCGCTCTTTTCTCCCCAAAAATTGTTTCATGATAAGGTACGATTTATGTTGGGAAACTTTTTGGGCAAAGGATAGTTCTTTCATAGATAATCATGGCAATCTGATTGAAGAACCTTCTTTAATGTCACAGGAATTCAGGTTAAATTTTAACACAATAAACTGGAATCTTAAGAAATCAGAAACAAATATTTTGCCGACAAACACCATATATCTTGATTTAGAGTCGGGAATTGATACGATTCTGGAGAGAATGAAACCCAAGACAAGGTATAACATTAGAAGCTCCCAAAAAAAGGGTGTTACTGTAAGAATTGCCGATTTAAGTGATTTAAACATCTGGTATAACTTATACACTGAAACAGCTATCAGAAACGGATTATATTTAAATGACATTAAATATTTTGAAGCTATTTTAACGACCAATGCAGATTCGACTAAATCACCTGCAGAAGTTTATTATTTAATTGCAGAAGTGGATAATGATCCGTTGGCGGCAATGTTTTTAATAATATCCGGCAATCGTAGTTCCTATTTATATGGAGCATCCTCAAATAAAAACAGAAATTACATGGCTACATATGCTCTGCAATGGGCCGCCATTAAGCTGTCAAAAAAAAAAGGGTGCAAAGAATACGATATGTTTGGAATTTCACCGAATAACGATACAACTCATCCGCTTTATGGCTTATATAAATTTAAAACCGGTTTTGGCGGAGAAATTTTTCATAGTTTAGGTTGCTGGGATTATCCATTTGACCAAGAAAAATTTAATATATTTAAAAGTCTGGAAATAAGGAACCAGGGTTTTCATATTAATTAAGATTCATGTCACTAAGGGGATTGTAAAATAAAACGTCGACCCTTTCCCCCTGTCGCTGTCGATCCATATTATGCCTCCGAGCAACTCCACGTAACCCTTGACTATGGAGAGGCCAAGCCCCGCTCCACCAAAGGTCCTTTTATCTCTGGTGTCTGCCTGTACAAAGCGTTTGAAAATCGTCTGATGGATGTCTTTTGGTATTCCTATTCCGGTATCTCTCACATAAACCTCAAGATACTTCCCTTTTCTCCTGCACCCTAAGACAATTGTCCCTTTATCGCTGTATTTCACTGCATTTTTAACAAGATTCATAAGAATGGCATTGATCTTTTCCTTGTCGGTCATTATTATTAACTCATCCTCAAGTAAGGATATTTCTGCAGAAATCTTTATACCCTTCCGCTCTGTCTCAGGCACAAAAAAATCACAGATAAATTCTATCTGCTCTTTTATATTGGTCTCAGAGAGGCCCACGGTCATCTGGCCCGATTCAATCTTTGATATACTTATTATGTCATTGACAATATGAAGGATTCGTGCTCCGCAATTCTCAATGATACTTATATACCGGTGTCGTTCCTCATGTGTAAGACCAGGACTCTTCATAAGATCTGCAAAACCCAGAATTCCATTCATAGGAGTCCGGATTTCATGACCCATATCTGCCAGAAGCGTCCTAAGGCGGTTACACTCTTCATTTTGAGAGGCACAATCATCACTCTCTTTCCCGAATTTCATTTTATACATCTGCCTCACCTTTTCGGCTAACATCCCCTTAGTGTTTTTCATCAGTGCATTGCTTACAGTAACCCTGTGACAACCCAGAATTTTTGCTATCTCATTTATATAACCATGAGGAGGAGGAGTGACCTTCGATTTTTTTGTTATATTTGTTGACATGTTACATATGTTAGTGATATGCATATTATTGATACGCAATTTAGAACATTGTTCTGTGTTTTCAAAATATTTTAGAGCTAACCTCTGTGCCGTTTTAAAAACACCCTAATAAATGTCTGTAAAAGAGCGAATTAAATTCTTTTTAGAATATAAAGGACTGAGTCAGTCTGCCTTCGAAAAAAGGTGCGGACTCTCTAACGGGTACGTGAATAATATCAGAAAGTCAATCAGTGATAATATTTTACAGAAAGTTGCTCTAACATTTCCGGAGCTTAATCCGGTATGGTTGAGAATGGGAGAGGGAAATATGTTACTGAACGAAATTAAAGTGGATAACCGGAAAAATGATACCCCCCAGGTTTTGACAGATAAGTCCGTTGAATATATGACCCTTCCTGTTGAAATATTCAAGTTGATTCAAACGCAGGCCGAAACAATTCTTTCTCAACAGAGAGTTATTGAGGAGAGACTCTCTTCACCAAAAGATACAATTTGAAAGTTTTTGAACATTTTTTTGCATATTAACAATTCCTATATAACTTTGCAATCCCTTTCCAAAAAGGGTTAGTTCTTTTTTCGGGGTGTGGCGCAGTTGGCTAGCGCACCTGCTTTGGGAGCAGGGGGTCCTCCGTTCGAGTCGGAGTACCCCGACAAAATGAGACTCTTCTCAACATAAACCTGTAAATCTTACGATTTGCAGGTTTTTTATTTGGTAAAAATGTCTATTTTTACAATGATGTTCAAGTTTACCGATATCCTTTTTCCGGTTGGCAATAGCGAAAATATTGCCATAAGGTTTTGCCGTATGACAGGCATTCGGATTACCGAAACCACCATCAGGGAAAAATTGTCAACATTTCGGGGTTACCACGGACTGGAGGCAGTAAATGAACTGCTAAGAAGCCATGGCGTAGATAACAGCAAGGTGTTAACGTCTGTAAAAGAGCTGAATGGACACCCTTTCCCCCTTATTGCACGGGTACGCAACAAACAAAAGATCTCTACTCTTCTTGCACTGGTGATTAAAACAAACCCAGACCAAAGTATAGAGTGGTATAATCCTGTTTCTTTGAGAAAAGAGACAATATCTGTCCGGGATTTTTTAGAAATCTTTACCGGAGAGATTCTGGTAGCAGAGAATAATGAATTTGCAGAAGAGCCTGATTATAAACAAAAATCAGTCAGAGAGAAAAAGAAGACAATAACAAATCTCCTGATATCGGCTGCTTTTCCGCTATTGGTGGCAGCAGTCTCTATTGTTGCGTTTATGAGGTTTGGGTTCCACGCTAGTCTCTTTCCGGTTGTATTTCTGTTACTCTCCTTTGCCGGAGTGATTACTTCGGCAACACTGCAACTATTCGAAATTAACCGGAACAACCCCTTTCTTAAGAGAGTCTGCCACATAGGAGAAAATATAGATTGCGCCGCCATTCTTAATTCAGGCGCATCCAAGATTTTTGGAATAAGTTGGGCAACTATAGGATTTACATACTTTTCAGGAGTTTTGCTTTCAATTATTGCAGGAGGAATTGTTGACGCCCATTTTCTGTCTGTGGCGGCGACGATAAATATTCTGGCATTGCCATTTATCCTTTACTCATTATTTTATCAGTTTTTTGTAGTCAGAAAGGTGTGTCCACTATGTTTGCTTGTTCAAATAGTGTTACTTCTGCAATTTGCAACCTCTTTGGCAGGAGGCTTTTTAGCAGAGTCAAAAATAGCGGATGATCTCCGGTACAGTATGCCTGTATTCATTTTGTTTTTTGCAATTACCTTCTTTGCCTTACAAATAACCATTATAGCAATCAACAAGACAAAGCAGGCTCACATCCTTGGAAACAAGATACAACGGTTGAAACAGAACAAGCAAGTATTCAGTGCATTGTTGGCAGAAAACAAAAAAGTTGAAAATCCAGCCACCGGTTTGGGAATAACAATTAAAAAGACAGATGCTCCCATCAATATAATTCTGGTATTGGGGCTTTACTGCGGAGTATGTTCAAAGACCTATTTCAAAATTATTCAGCTGATAAGAGAAAAGCAGGTTGTTGACCTGCAATTGATTTTTGCCTCAGCTACAGATGAAAACAATCCGAAAAACCTTCCGCTTAAACATCTGCTGACAATTGCAGAACAAGGTGATATAAATAATATCGAAAATGCTCTGAGAGATTGGTTCCTTGCCGGCAAAAAAGATTACAAGGAGTTTGCGGCACACTATCCGGTAGAAGAAAAAATGAACGGCCAGAGGGGAAACATAAAAGCAATGCGGGAGTGGTGTGAAAAAGAGGAGATTACCGCAGTTCCCGAAATCTACATAAATGGAACAAGGCTGCCCGACATCTATAATGCAGACGACCTAACCCGGCTCCTGACCTGCGATGTATTTCCTGACCAGAGCCGTACACCTGAGATACACAATTAACTTTCTGAGCAACCGGTTGTTCTTGAACTCATTTTTAAATGGAGGTTTGTTTATCTCCCTCTTAAAGACATCGGTTTTAACAAACGACAGATGTTCTTCCTGAGGCATGGAGTTGAAGACATTTGTCAGTAATTTTCTGTTATTTTTCCGTTCCCTTTGAGAATAGGCGGTGCGTAAAGGTTCCCTCTTATCGCTCCGCAGGCGTATCTTATCTGTCAGTATACCATTCATGGCCTCCCTGAACAGCAGCCGTGACTGAAAACCGCTGAACGTATGTTCTACAGGAATTTTAAACCAAAAATCCAGAACATCT
>CAZREC010000087.1:0-11002 GCA_964599025.1 uncultured Muribaculaceae bacterium
AGAAATTTTAGTTAGAGAAAAACTTTACTAAAAATTCTTAAAATTTTTGCAATAATAATTGCTACCTCAAGCAAATGCTTAATTATAACCTGGCTTGAAATGAACCCTTATCCAAGTGCCAGACTTAAAGCTCAAAAAATTAATCAATCCGGTCAGCTTCTGTGGGGCGAAAACGGAGTTTATCTCTCAGACACTTTCTCCTATGAAGACCCTGCCCAGTACGGTATCGATTATAACGGGTACGATGAACTGGTCGCAGATGGCAGCGGTGGAGCTTATTATAGCATTAATTACGATTATCCGCAAAGTGTTAATCTTCTGAAAATCAGTTCTGCCGGGTCTGTAACATGGCAAAATCAATTGAGTACTTATCCGAGACAATCCGTAATGATGGCAAGAACTTATCCGAATGGTTTCTATATTTTTGCAGAAATCATGTCCGAGAATAATGTTGAGTTTATCTATAGAAGATATACTGATAATGGAGAAATGCTTTTCAATCGTGTTCTGCCGTTTTCTTTCGAGTATCAAACTATTCATGTTTTTTCTGACAATTCGTTCCTGATAAAATCGGGTAATCAATTGCAAAAATACTCCGGCTCAGGTACTTCCCTCTGGACAGTTCCTGCAACAACTAACAGTACTATTGTTTTATCCGGCAACAGCGAATTTTACCTGGTTAGCCCTGGTGTAACTCCCGAAAATCATGTTAGTATTCAAAAGTATAATACTAGTGGTCAAACAACAACAAATGAGCTAACTCTGCCCACGACCACTTATAGTGCGTCCGGGTTGAACTCTGAAGGAAAATTGGTTGTCTTAACCAGAAGTGCAAATTTATGGAAAATTATAACTCTTAATCACAACAATACTATTCAATTCAGCTATCAGCATGAGATATCTTTTGCTGAAGACTTTTTCGATTTCAGAACTGCCACTTGTTTTCTGAATAATTCCATTGTATCCCTATCTTATTATCATAGCCGTTATACAGGCCTGAATTACTGTTCCCAATTTGTTTCTGACTATCAGGGTTATGGCTTACAACGCAAAATACTTGCAGATTCAGGTCCTAATCATCATGCTCTTGAAGTTTACAATCAACAATATGGTGATATATATACAAAAAACTTTTTTGCAGATGCCAATGGTCTGACTCTCTTTCAGCAATCACACTATATGAGAATTTACAAATTGGATTCTGAAGGAAACAGTCTATTCCCTCCAGCGGGAAAAAGGATCTTGGAAGATTATGCTCCTTCGATCAACAAGCCTGTTCTTGTGCATGAAACTCCGGCAAATCATTTTATTTTAGTATATAATAATGGGAATGGTACCTTGAAGGGCTTTAATCTGAACAATCTGGGTGAGACAAATTTTACTTATGAGTCTATGCATCAATATGTGCAATTCATCAACAGACCTGATTGCATTTGGGCTTTATATCGTCAGTCTGATTCCTATGATTACTATGCACACAGACTGATCAATGAAACCACCTTCGAAGCAAATGCTGCATCTATCGGTATTGATAAAGAACTTTACAAAGTTTGTGGCAAGAATCTGTTATTTCGTCAATATTCGGCAACCGACAATCTAAATTTTCTTTATCTGCAAAACCTGACGGATAACCTTACCCTGAACACTGCTTTGCCTGCTGAAGGCCTGCATGTTGCTTCAATACCGCAATATTATCGTCTTGATTTTAAAGCACAGCAAACTTCCCAAAATTTACTCTTGTCCTGGAATGACTCCTCTCAGAATATTGATGAATTCCGCATTCAAATTGTTAATACCTCCAATAATACTCTGGTATTTCCCACAGAAGGTTATCTTTTTAATAACAACCAGGATCTCAGTGATTTTCAGATCTATTCCTTTGAAAATAATATTTTCGATGTCCTTTATCTGGATGATTCAAATGGACAACACCTTCTGAAGTTACAAAAATATAATCTGGAAAATAACAATTTGATCAGCTTGTTTCCTGATGGTGGAATTACTGTTTCTGACACTGTTTCTTCGTTTACAGCTGAGAAATTTGCTAATTCTCTTGCTATCACATATGTAAGAGGGTTTTCTGATGAAGAATACCGTCATTTAACACCACCTTCTTTCATTACCAGATTTATAAATGACAATAATGATCTTACCAACCAGTTACAGCTAGAATCCTATACACTGCCCCAACTGTATCCTATTGATGAACAAAACACCTATGTTGTTTGGAGTAAGGGTTCACCAAACTATTTTAACAAAAGTAATGCATTTTTTGTCCAAAAAGTAAATATCACCCAACTTCCCGTTAATGATCAGACAATATCTCCTTCTCTACCGCTTTCTTTGTCCCAGAATTACCCCAATCCGTTCAACCCGGAAACTACCATTTCTTTCTCACTACCAGTAGAAAGTAAAGTCAAACTGGAGATTTACAATATTAAAGGGCAAAAAGTCACCACTCTTCTTGATGAACAGCTTGGCACAGGTAAGTATAATATCACCTGGAAGGGTACAAACTCCAATCAGAAGCAAGTCTCCAGCGGAATCTATTTTTATAAACTAAGTACCCCGGATAAAAGTATCACCCGCAAAATGCTGCTGATGAAGTAGGACTAGCGTCCAGCATATTTTACAGGTATCATATGTTAAGTACTGATACTCTTTTTCCATGTATTCATATGCTACGAACTTAAAATAGTAGCCTGGCAGGCTCTTCTCCCAGGAATAGTTCCTCTTTCACACCCCTTTGAAATGCAAAAAGATATATATTTTACCGTAGAGACAGGGCATGCCCTGTCTCTACAATTATTCGCCCTGCCCACTGACAACTGCCCACTGCCCACTTTCTCCCCCCCCCAATTTCTCTTTGACAACCAGCCTTATTATTTACACATGGTTTTAATTCCCTGATCATTGGAGAAATAATGAAAAAGATAATGTTGTTTATTGCTTTATCAGCATGTTTTTACTTCCCTCTCTTAGCTCAATTGCAATGGCCGCAACCTGCGAAATTGATGGAATATAAACCAATTACCTGGAACAAATCTTCCGTTAATATTTCTGATAATGTTTATCATACCTGGGCACAAGTTGATGAACAAACCAGCACAATATATATTCAAGCAGTTAGTAGTTCTGGTGATTCCTTATGGCAGGAAATGCCGGGATTTAATTCAAGAATTCCATTACATGAAACCAGCCCTGCAATTGTGGCGACCTCTGATAATTGTCTGATAGTCACGTGGGTTGAGCATGTAAACTATCCCCAAATCAGATTAAAAGCCCAGAAATTTACCCAGAATGGACAACGTTTATGGGGTGAACAAGGTGTTTATCTCACTGAAACTTTTAATTGCAATCAAGATAGTTATAATACATTTGATACACTTTTATCTGATAATCTGGGTGGAGCTTATCTGTTTTATAATAACCTCAGTTACGGGTTTTTGATTAAATTCAACAATTCCGGGATAGTTAGTTGGCAAAATCAAATAGATCTTTCTTTTTGGCATCATACATTACTTAGTAAGACTTATCCTGACGGAGTTTACTTATTTACATCAATTCCAGACGAGACTCAGGGAGGTTATTGTTACTATAGGTATTCTGATGCAGGAGAGTTAATAAACACTGGTTATACCACATATATTGGAGACAGATCACACTCTTATGTGTTTTCCGACAACTCGTTTATTATTACAGAAGAGTTTGGTGATTCTCCTTTAAGAAAATATTCAGCTGCAGGAGAACTTATTTGGTCAATTCCCGAAGCAACATACGGTAAGATAGTTTTTACAAGTGAGGATGATTTTTACTACATTAAATATAACAATTATCCTTATGAAGATCTTTGTATAAAAAAATACAATAGTGACGGCATACCAATTACTGAAGAAGTCATCTTACAGTCTGCAAATCATTGGGAAATCGGAATCGATGCTAATGGCAGACTCATAATATTGTATAAGGATTTTCAAGCTCCCGATATTGTTAAACTGCAGATTCTTAACTCGGATAACACCTTTGAGTACGAACAGGGTGTTACTGTTGGAAATCCCCCTCTGAAAATGTTGCCCTTCACAGATCTTTCTGCATTTTTCCTCTCTAACTCCATATTACTTATCACTGGGTCGAATAATCCGATTTGCTTTGACTCAAATCTGAACCAAATCACTTTCAATTATCAGGGTGCTAGCCTTCAACAAAGACTTATAACAGAATCGGGCACTAATTATTACGCTGTTAGTATTTATAATCAACAGTGGGGAACTAACTATCCTTCATATTTTTTGGCAAATGAAAATGATTTTACTCTCTTCCAACTCGCCTCAGATTTTAGAATGTATAAACTGGATTCAGAGGGGAATAATGTTTTATTGCCTACAGGAAAAAAAATACTGGGAAATATTGTAAATTCTGCTTTCTCCTCTAAAAATATTTATGAAACACCCTTGCATAACTATATTTGCGTTTATACAGATAGTAGTAATTCCTTTAAAGGAGCAAACTTGAATAACACTGGTGATGTAAATTTTTACTATGACTCAATGAATCAATACTTTCAATTTGAAAACAAGCAAGACTGTATTTGGGCCTTTTATCTTGACCCTGAAGAATCCTATTTACCATTTGCACATAGATTATTCAATGAAAATACTTTTGATGTAAATGCCCTTTCTATAACCTATGATGGTGGTTTATATGGAGTTTATGAAAATGTTGTAATAACTATGGGACAAAATATTGCTAATCCGGCATCATATTATTACTTAAACAGTATTACTGATGATTTTATCATGAATCCGGCAATTCCCTATAATGGCATATTTGTTGCCCATGCACGTGGACTCCAAGAATATTGTAATTTTCAAATCCAAACAACACCTCAGAGAATGTTTCTAAGCTGGCTAAATAATGAAAACAATACTAATCAATTAAAAATTCAAATAATTAGAAAACCTGACTTATCCTTGGTATATCTCCCAAGTGGGCAGGTTATTGATCATGAACTATCTTTTACAAATTATCAGATTTTCGGCTTTGATAATGATAACATAAATATCCTCTATTTAGATGATACTAATGGTCAGAATGTTTTAAAACTCCAAAAATATGTAATGATTAACAATGATTTGATTAGTCAATTCTCTGAAGGTGGAATAATTATCGCAGATAGTGTTAATACTTATTCTGCTCAAGTATTTGGGAACTCTCTTTGTATTGCGAGTAATGTCGGTTCATCTTCAATAAATGCCTCTGTTAATCTTTGTAGATTTAGTAACGATACGAATTCTCTCAGTTCAAATTTCCACTTAGGTACTTTAGCTTATCAATTACCTAAGTTTTATCCAATAGATGACCAAACATCTTACTTAGTTTGGCAAAAAGGAAGTTCTCATCCTTTGGATGACTACAATACCTTCCTTGTTCAAAAGATAAATATCACCCAACTTCCCGTTAATGATCAGACAATATCTCCTTCTCTACCGCTTTCTTTGTCCCAGAATTACCCCAATCCGTTCAACCCGGAAACTACCATTTCTTTCTCACTACCAGTAGAAAGTAAAGTCAAACTGGAGATTTACAATATTAAAGGGCAAAAAGTCACCACTCTTCTTGATGAACAGCTTGGCACCGGTAAGCATAATATCACCTGGAAAGGTACAACCTCCAATCAGAAGCAAGTCTCCAGCGGAATCTATTTTTATAAACTGAGTACTCCGGACAAGTGCATCACCCGCAAAATGCTGCTGGTTAAATAGGGACTAGCGTCCAGCATATTTTACAGGTATCATACTGGAGATGCTTTTACACCCTTCTGTGATTCAATAAAATATGTTTCGTTCCGTAGAGACAGGGCATGCCCTGTCTCTACAATTATTCGCCCTGCCAACTGATCTTCCCCCCATCAGTGCCTACCTGCGTTTTCAGTGTTAATCTGCGTTCTATTAAGGGTCTCTCCCCCTCTTGCACTTTTCCCCTTGACCACAACACCCCTCTCCTGTTTTGACTGTACAAGATCTAATTATAGGAGATATTTATGAGCATTATAACATGTTTGATCATAGGGCTGTCTGTCGGAGTTTTAAGCGGAATACTTGGTTTGGGCGGTGGAATCTTTCTGATACCAGCTCTGGTATATTTTTTCAAAATGACCCAACAACAGGCACAAGGAACATCTTTGGCGATCATGATCCCGCCGGTGGGAATACTTGCAGCCATGACATATTATAAACAGGGTCATATTGACATTAAAATTGCTGCTCTTATTGCTCTGGGTTTTGTTCTGGGCGGTTATGTCGGTGCCAAACTGGGTGTCAACCTGCCCAATATCATGCTCAGAAAGATTTTCGGCGTAACCATGCTCCTGATCTCCCTGAAAATGATTTTCGGTAAGTAGAGACAGGGCATGCCCTGTCTCTATGTCCCTTTCTGCCCTGTCTCTACAACGATTCCCCCTTTCCCCTGCCCACTGCCGACTGCCTACTTATCTCAAATCCCTATCTGCAATTTTCCCAACAGCAGAATGCATCACCTGCATTCACTCCCTTCCCTTAATCAAAGGGAAGGGTCGGGGATGGGTTGTCGGACTGCTGCAACACACACCAGGAATAAATATCCTCCCCCTGGGATGACGTGGGAGTCAGCCCCTACAAATCTGTGTCAGCCTTTAATCCGTGTTATTGTGTGATTCAGAAGGATGTGTTTTGTACCGTAGAGACAGGGCATGCCCTGTCTCTACAACGATTCCCCTTTCTCCTCCCCCACTGCCAACTGACTACTGACTACTGCCAACTTCTCTATTCACTCCCTTCCCTTAATCAAAGGGAAGGGTCGGGGATGGGTTGTCGGACTGCTGCAACACACACCAGGAATAAATATCCTCCCCCTGGGATGACGTGGGAGTCAGCCCCTACAAATCTGTGTCAGCCTTTAATCCGTGTTATTGTGTGATTCAGAAGGATGTGTTTTGTACCGTAGAGACAGGGCATGCCCTGTCTCTACAACGATTCCCCTTTCCCTGCCTACTGCCTACTGCCCACTATTTTGGTACAGATTTTGCATTAGTATAAAACTGATGTTGTTAAATAATTATGGAGGATAAAATGAAAAGACTTACTTTTACGATGATTTTAACATGTTTGGCCGGTCTGATCTTCTCGCAGCAAGCTTTGTTGTGGAACGAATCCAAAGCTGTCAGGCAAGGTACTAACATTGAGTGGAACAGAGCTGCGACCAATTTTGGCAATAATGTTGTCTATACCTGGTCAGACATCAAATCGGGCAGCAGAGATGTATATGCCCAAATGGTTGATCCCAATGGTAACTGCCCCTGGGGAAATTCTCCCATAGTAATTGACAACAAAGCTGACAACCAGCAAGACCCGGTTGTTGTCACTACCAGTGATAATTGTTTGATCTTTGCCTGGGTGGATTATTCGCAAAATTCGGCCGGTGAAATCTACGCCCAAAAAGTTAATGCCAGTGGAGAATTGTTCTGGCCAACAGGCGGAGTCGTTTTATGTAATTCCCTTTATTGGGAAAATACTATAATGGCTGTTCCTGATTTAACAGGGGGTGCATTTGTGGTTTGGAACGACAAACGTAATCCCAGCAGAGATATTTATGGACAGCATTTAAACAGCAACGGCACTTTGGCCTGGCAGGTTAATGGAATTCAGTTCGGTGATTCCATAGGTGAAGAATTTCTAAATTCTTTTATGGAAGACGGACAGGGCAATGCTGTTTTAGCCTATAAATATAAAAATCCCTCCAATAATTTCGAAGATTTGAAGGTTTTAAAAGTCAGACCTGAAGGTACATTTGCCTGGGGTCCAACGTTCTTATGTGATGCTGCAAATGATCAGAATGGTGTCACAATGGCTCCGGATGGTAATGGCGGGTTCTATTTTACCTGGGAAGATAAAAGAAATGATACTGATGCCGATATTTATGCTCAACATCTTGACACTAATGGGAATCCCACCTGGGCTAACGATCTGGTGATCTATAGCGGTCAATATATTCAAAAAGCTCCCAGGATAATAGCTGCAAGTAATAATACCGCGATCATAGTCTGGGAAGATTACCGGCTTGATCCAGACCACAGTACTTCTGATTTGCTTGCCCAGAAGATAAACCTGCAGGGAGAAAAACTTTGGGCTACTGATGGAGTTATTGTATGTCAGGAAAACCTCTGGCAACAATCCACAAGCTTGGTTTCAGATGAAAACGGCGGATGCATCGTAGTTTGGGATGATAGCAGAACAGGTGATAATTCTACAATGGATGTTTATGCCCAACATATTAGTTCCAATGGAACAATGACTTGGGAAGTCAATGGAAAGGCCATTTGCAACTTACAGGGTACTCAGAATTCATCAATTATCAGAAAGAATGCTGACAAAATATTTGTAACCTGGGCAGACCAAAGGGACGGTTCTGTAGGAATCTATAATCAAATAATGGATGTAAACGGACAATTTTCCTTACCACAAAATGGCAAACAAGTATTTTGGGGCATTGGCGGTAATGCCTGTGACTTACATGCAGTAAAATCAGGCACTGATGTCTTTGCTGTATGGGAAGACACCCGCACTGCATATTTCGGATATCAGATCTTCATGCAGAAGTTTAACAGCGAGGGAGATACCCTGTTTGCGGCTAATGGTATTCCTATTACATCAGCAAGCGGTAATGATCAAATTAATCTCGAGATTATTTCTGATGGAGAAGGCGGTTTTATTGCAAGTTGGATGGAAAATCCTAACGGATCATATAAAGTATTTGCTCAGAGAATTGACAGTAATGGTAATCGCTTGTGGGGCGAACATGGCCTTAATTTAGCTGCCAGTGCAGTTGCTTTTGAACATATTCCACCCAAAATTCAAAAAATTGGTGCTGATTATAATATTGTCTGGACCGATTACAGAACTGATTACATCAACAAAATCTATGAACAAAAGATCACAAATGGACAAATCCAGTGGGATTCCAATGGGAAACTTATTTGTTCGAATGGAAATGATGTCTATCTCCGAGATTTTCAGGCCGATTATCTGGTTTGGGAACAATTTAACTGGTCGGAAGGAACTGGTTTTGATATCCATGTTTTAAAAATTACTCCTGAAGGTAACCCGGCATCAGGTTGGCCTGTAAACGGTCTTCAGATCACTAACGCACCTGAATATCAATACAACCCGCAAGCACTGATCATTCCTCAAGGTCTGCTGGTTGTATATCAAGATACCAGAAATCTTAATAATAAAGATCTCTATGCTCAATTAGTGACTCCTCAGGGTCAAATAGTTTTACAGGAGAATGGATATCCATTGGTTACCCTTCCCAATGATCAACAGGATGCTCAGATCTACTGGGACGGAAATCTTAAAATTGCATGGTCTGATTACAGAAATGGCCTAAATAATGAGATAGCTATGAACAAATGGAGTCTGCAGGGCAATACTCTGGTTCCTGAATGGGGTAATACTGGCATTTTAATCACTCAACGCGAAACAACACAACAGAATCCTGTTATCGCGAAATTTGACAATAAAATGCTCGTTTGCTGGGAAGATGTCTTCCTGGTTGATGAATCATACAGTGATTCTGACATTAAAGCTAAAGTTGTTGATGAGCAGGGTGTTATTTATGATGGCG
Organism: uncultured Muribaculaceae bacterium; assembly: GCA_964599025.1. Taxonomy (GTDB): domain Bacteria; phylum Bacteroidota; class Bacteroidia; order Bacteroidales; family UBA932; genus Bact-08. The sequence continues at coordinate 9,661 of CAZREC010000087.1, forward strand.
GATATCCGGAAGGTTTGATAGTCAGCAATGATCCCAAGAAGCAGTATGTTCCCATAATTTCTGCCATAGATGATCAAAGAGCATATATCCTTTGGACTGACGGCAGATCAAGCTGTGAGGAAGATATACTCAATGTTTATATCCAGGGAGTTAATGTTCCCTTGCATAATACTGATGTTGAACAGACAAATAAAAATACTTTGAGTGCATTCAATTATCCTAATCCATTCAATCCCTCAACAACTATTGAGTTCAATGTTCCTGCAACTCAAAAAGTGACTCTCGATATTTATAATATCAAAGGGCAAAAGGTCACATCTTTGTGGAATCGGGTAACAGAAAAAGGTGTACATCGGGTAAACTGGAATGGGAAAGACAGCAACAACAAGAATGTCAGTTCCGGTATGTATTTATACAAACTCTCCTGTGGAAAGGGATCACTCACCCGGAAAGTGATATTGATGAAGTGATGTGTGACGAGTAACGAGTAACGAGTGAAGTGTGACAAGTGACGGGTGACAAGTGACGAGTGACAAGTAACAAGTAACTTGTAACAGGTGACTGGAATATTTAAGGTGCAAGAAATTGCACCTTTTTTTTCAGGAGCATAGACGGAAAGAAAGGGAAGAATTGCCAATTTCTTTTCCCTGGGCTGACGTGGGAGTCAGCCCCTACAAATACCTGTCAGCCTTTAATCCGGTGCAATTGTGTGATTCTGAAGGATGTGTTTTGTACCGCAGAGACAGGGCATGCCCTGTCTCTACGATGATTCCCCTGCCTACTGCTCACTGCCGACTAATCTTCACTCCCCTCTCTTTGCAAGAGAGGGACCGGGGGTGAGTTATTCTGCTATTCACCATTCACAATTATATTCCAACCCTATCCTAAATCCTTTCCCTTAAAAAGGGCAAGGACTTGCGTTGAACCAGTCTGAAGGCTGGTTCTACAAAGCTTGTAGCATGCGGAACGGTTTGGAACCGTTCCCAATTTCTCCACTTGGGAGATGACGCAGCTTGCGTCATTATTATAAAGAGCCTGGCAGGCTCTTCTCCCAAGGGAAGTTTCTCTTTCACACCCTTCCCATAATCAAAGGGAAGGGTCGGGGATGGGTTGTCTGACTGCTTCAACACACACCAGGAATAAAATTCCACTCCCTGGGCTGACGTGGGAGTCAGCCCCTACAAATCCGTGTCAGCCTTTAATCCGGTGCAATTGTGTGATTCTGAAGGATGTGTTTTGTACCGTAGAGACAGGGCATGCCCTGTCTCTACAACGATTCCCCTTTCCCTGCCTACTGCCTACTGCCCACTATTTTGGTACAGATTTTGCATTAGTATAAAAC
>CAZREC010000088.1:0-10832 GCA_964599025.1 uncultured Muribaculaceae bacterium
ATCCTCTTTCTCGAACTTCTCATCAAGCTCTGCTGCTACCTTTACCGAGGTTTTTGCACCGTCGGGATTGAATATCCCCTCAATACGGAACAGCGATTTTGCTGCAAATGACTGTATATCTCTTTCTCTCTCTACAATGAGCCGTAGGGCCACAGACTGTACCCGTCCGGCAGAGAGTTTCGGTTTTACCTTTTTCCATAAAATTGGTGACAGCTCGAAACCTACCAGCCTGTCAAGAACCCTGCGGGCCTGCTGTGCCATAACCAGGTTCATGTCTACGCTTCTGGGATTCTCAATTGCATTGAGTATGGCATCTTTTGTTATTTCGTGGAAAACTATTCTTTTGGTTTTTTTGTCATCAAGACCAAGCGTCTCCTTAAGGTGCCACGCAATTGCCTCTCCTTCACGGTCCTCATCGGATGCTAGCCATACTATGTCTGCTTTTTTTGCAAGGGATTTCAGCTCTGACACCACCTTTTTTTTATCTTCGGAAACGAGATAATCGGGGAGAAACCCCTTCTCTATATCTATTCCAAGATTCTTTTTAGAAAGATCCCTGATGTGTCCGAAGCTTGATTTTACCTGATACCCGTTACCCAAAAATTTCTCAATTGTCTTTGCTTTGGCAGGTGACTCAACGATTACTAAATTCTCTCCCATATCTTCAAAATTAAACCTTGATGGCTGCAAAGTAAGGTATAAAGTAAGGTAATATCCAAATTTTTATTCCTATTTTTGCGCTTTGGCATACCTTATATATTACAAAGAAATGAAGATTAAAGATAGAGATAAGTTCCTGAAAAGGTTTTGGATAGTTGTTTTAAGTCCTTTTGTACTGGTATTGTTTTTTCTTCTGATGGTCGGTATATTTTCTGACATTCCGTCATTCGAGGAGCTTGAAGATCCGCAAAAGAATATTGCAACTGAACTGATATCGGAAGATGGTGAACTCCTTACCACGTTCCATATAGAAAACAGGTCATTTGTGACTTACGACGAGCTTTCGCCTTCGCTTGTACAGGCAGTGATAGCAACCGAGGATGTAAGGTTTGAGAGCCACAGCGGGATAGACTTCAAAAGTCTTGCAAGGGTTGCTGTAAAATCGCTTATGCTTGGCAAGAGAAGCTCAGGCGGAGGGGGTAGTACTCTTTCCCAGCAGCTTGCCAAGTCGCTTTTTCCCAGAGATACTGTAAGGAGCAGAATCCCGGGTGCAAAAACATTTGTTCTGGGAGTATCCAAATTCAAGGAGTGGATAACTGCTGTAAAACTTGAAAGAAACTATACCAAAAACGAAATCCTGAGTATGTACCTTAATTCTGTCTTTTACGGCAGCAATGCATACGGAATAAGGGCAGCTGCCAATACATTTTTCGGAAAACATCCGTCGGAGCTCACAATAGAGGAGGGTGCGCTTCTTGTAGGGATGGTAAACAAACCAACCAGATATAATCCTGTGACAAATCCGGAGCAGTCCATCATGAGAAGGAACCATGTACTGAGCCAGATGTACAAGTACGACTTCATAGACAAAGCGACATACGATTCTGTAAAGACAATTCCTATTAAACTGGCATTCATTCAGCAGGACCACAACTCCGGTCTTGGACCATATTTCAGGGATATGCTAAAAAGGATAATGCAGGCAGAAAAGCCAAAAAGGTCGGATTATGCTCAGGAAGAGGACTTCAGATACGATTCGCTTCTCTGGAGGGACGACCCTCTCTACGGATGGCTCTTCAAGAATCCGAAACCCGACGGATCGAGTTACAATCTTGACAAGGATGGCCTTAAAATATATACGACCATAAATTCAAAGATGCAGCGTTACGCCGAGGAGGCTATTGTCGAACATCTCAGCAAGGATTTACAGGTGGACTTCAACAGGGAACTTAAGAGGAAAAGCTCTCCCCCTTTCTCAAACAGCGCCCCGAGGGACGTAGTTGAATCGGTAATGAAGAAAGGCAGACGATGGAGTGACAGGTACAGGAACCTTAAAGCTGACGGAATGTCGGAAAAAGAGATTCTTGAAACATTCACCCAGCCTGCAGAAATGAGGGTTTTCTCCTGGAAGGAAAAAGGATATGTAGATACTGTAATGACCCCTAACGACTCTATCAGGTACTACAAATCGTTCCTGAGGGCTGCTTTTATGGCTATGGAACCGCAGACAGGTTTTGTAAGGGCATACGTCGGTGGTCCTAACTACAGGTACTTTAAATACGACAATGCCCGACAGGCAAAAAGACAGGTAGGTTCAACAATCAAACCATTTCTCTATACATTAGCAATGCAAGAGGGTTACGACCCTTGTTACAAAGTATTCAATGTACCGCAGACATTTGAGGTTGGTGATTCAACATGGACCCCTGAGAGTACCGACAAACCGGAATGGATTGGCAAGCAGGTTACACTTAAGTGGGGACTTACAAGGAGCTCCAATAATATTTCAGCATTTCTGATGAAGCAGTTCGGACCTTATGCAATGGTGGACATGTGCCGGAAACTAGGGGTGAGCAGCTTTCTTGACCCGGTACCCTCCCTTTGTCTTGGGCCTTCCGATCTTACTCTTTATGAGATGGTTGGAGCATACAACACATATCCGAGCAAGGGGGTTCACATAGATCCGGTTTTTGTTCTGAGGATAGAAGACAAGGCAGGAAACGTACTCTCGAACTTTACTGCAAGAAAGAGAGAGGCAATAAGCGAACATACAGCCTATCTTATGGTTAACCTTATGGAGGGAGTTGTAAATGAGGGAACTGCTTCGAGATTAAGGTGGAAGTATGTTCCGGAGGGACCAATAGCCGGAAAGACAGGAACCACCCATGACCAGGCCGACGGATGGTTTATAGGGTATGTTCCAAAGCTTACTGCCGGTGTATGGGTTGGTGCAGAGGACAGGCAGGTACACTTTGAGGGACTCGATAAGGGAGGTGGAGCAAACATGGCTCTCCCAATCTGGGGAATTTTCATGCAAAAGGTTTTAAAGGATGGCACTCTCGGAATATCGGTAAAGGACAACTTTATTGCTCCTCCTGGCTTCTCCGTTCAGTTCAACTGTAAGGGAAGTGATGAAGATCTGGACTCAAACTCATTGCTGAACGACCCGTTTTTCCATTAGTATTAAAAGATAAGAATAACATTTACAGATTAAATGAAGAAAATAGTTGCCCTTGTTTACGGGGGAGATTCATCTGAGGCAGAAGTCTCGGTAAAGAGCGGAAAGCATGTTGCCCGTCATATAGACAGGGAGAGGTATGAATTTTTCGAGGTGCTTGTCAGAGGCAGGGACTGGGGTGTGCAGATGGAAGATGGTTCTGTTATCCAGATAGATAAAGCTGATTTTTCTTTTGTAGATAAAACCGGCAGACGGGTTAATTTTGATATTGCTCTTATAATGATACACGGCACACCCGGTGAAAACGGCATACTTGAGGCCTACTTTGAGATGATCGGGCTGCCAAGCACTACCTGTTCTTCAATTGTTTCTGCCATCACTTTTGACAAGTATGCATGCAAGTGCTTCCTTAGAGACACAGGAATACTTCTTGCCCGCGAGGTCTTTATGAGAAAGGGTGATCCTTATTCTGTTGACGATATAGTTACCCGGCTGGGTCTTCCGTTGTTTGTAAAACCAAACTCGGGGGGTAGCAGCTTTGGTGTGACAAAGGTAAAGAGGGCAGAGGATCTGACGGGGGCAATAGAGGCTGCATTTACTGAAGGCGAAACTATTCTGATTGAGGAGTGCATTAGTGGAAGGGAGATGACAAATGGAGTGTTTGAGGCAGACGGTGCACTGGTAAGATTACCTGTAACGGAGATTATCTCTAAAAATGAGTTTTTCGATTATGAAGCTAAATATCTGGGTGCAAGTCAGGAGATTTGTCCTGCTGCAATACCGGAACATTTGAGCAATAGGATTATTGACCTTTCGCACAAGATGTATCACTATCTAGGCTGTAAGGGGGTAGTGAGAATGGATTATATTGTAAGGGGAGAAGATATATATTTCCTTGAGATAAACACGGTTCCCGGAATGACCGAAATGAGCCTTGTACCTCAGCAGGTTAGGGCCATCGGAATGACAATAAAGGAGTTTCTGACAAAACTTCTTGGTTAAAGAGTCACTTTCTAAAACTTAATATTATGGTTGCTAAAATTTTCAGAAGGGCGGCAGGTTCACTTGCTGTTTTGTTTTTGTTGTTATTTGCCGTATCGTCTGCTTATGGACAGCAAAAGGTTTCGGGAAGGGTATCCGATCAGACAGGAAAGGGTATAGGTGATGTTCTGGTTTCTGACGGCTATAATGTTGTCAAAAGTGACATTAAAGGTAACTTCTTGTTAGAGACCAACCAGCGGGCAAGATTTCTGTTTATGTCAACTCCGGGCGGATACGAGCAGGTTGGCAGCTTTTATTACAGACTTGAAAAGAATCAGGCAGAACAGCTGGATTTCAGATTGAAAAAGGTAAGTCAGCAATCGAATAAGTTTATTCATATAGGAGATACAGAGGCAACTATTTATAAGAACTGGATTGACGGACTTAAGGGTTTTATATTCAATCATAAGCTTGCATTTCTTCTTCTTAATGGTGATATCTGTTATGAAAAGGGGATGAACTTTCATGCAAGGGAGATAACAACTGAAACAATGGGGCTGAGGGTTGTATATTCTCTTGGCAACCACGATCTTGTTGCAGGTGACTGTGGCGAACAGATGTACGAAAAGCTTTTTGGTCCGGCATGGTACTCGTTCAATGTAGCAGGTGTGCACTTTGTGAACCTTCCGGTAAATTATGGCGACAAGGTACCCTCATACAGTGCAGATGACCTTTACAGCTGGCTGAGGAAGGATCTGGATGCAATTCCCCGGAACACCCCTGTGATAGTAATAACTCATCACCTCTATGGCTATGCCGACAATTTTGTGATGAAGAGCGACAAGCAGACTCATAACCTTTATGATTATAACTTTAAGGGTTACCTCTATGCTCACTACCATACCAACTCCTTCCATAAAACAGCTAACGGAGCCTCTCTGTACAGTACAATGTCTCCGAACAAAGGTGGAATAGACCACTCGCCGTCATCTTTCAGGGTTCTTACCATCAATGAAAAAGGGGAACTGAGCTCTGAAATCAGGTATTCCAATCTTGAAAAGCATATTGTAGCCAATGGCTTCAGAAGTGTAAATAATAGAGGATACTCTTTTGTTGCGAATATTTATGATACGGGTACAGAGGTTGTCAGTGCAGAAGTTGTGGATGGTCCAAGGGCTTTTCTGATGGTAAAAAAAAGTTCCTGGAGCTGGTCATTGAACATTGTTGAAGAGTTTGCAGGGAGATCACTTAGGATTAAGGTTAAATTTTCTGACGGAAGTGTTGTCTATAAGCAGATTGCAATGGATCATACGCCCGAAATCAAATGGGTGAGCAATCTGGGTTCAAACATATTCATGACCTCGCCGGTTATTGCCGGCAATCTGGTTATTGCAGCAACAACCGACGACGACTCCGGCAAAAATGCCGCCGTCAAGGCTTTTGACAGAGTATCAGGATTGAATAAATGGAGCTTTAAAACAAAGAATTCGGTTAAAAACAACATGGTTTTCTCAGATGGCACCCTGCTTGTTTGCGATATAGAGGGGTGGTTATATGCGATTGATGTGGCAACAGGCTCGCTTAAGTGGTCCAGAGCATTGAGAGAGAACGGTATTCACCCGGTTTTCACACAGGGGATAACTGCATATAATGGCATCGTCTATGCAGGGCAGGGCAAGAACCTTACAGCTGTAAATATTTCTGACGGAAAGATCTTGTGGGTAAATGGTTCCTGGAACGGCGGTGTATCTGCTGTTGCATCTCTTGCTGTCGATCCGGATTCGAGTGTTTTGCTTGCTGCCGGGTAATGGCTTGGTCGTTTTGCTCATGAAGCCGTTTCAGGAAAAATGCTTTGGGAGAAAAAAGATGAGGATTCCCGCATCTGCGACAACTCTCCTGTTGCCTACAACGGTAAATTCTACTACACTTCCCCGGGCTATATCACAGAAGTTGACCCTCTCACAGGTACAGAAACGGTTAAGCAGAAGATTGGCTACACCGTTAACAGTAACTCCCGTCCTCTTGTTACCGATAAGTATTTTATTGTAGGTACCACAGACAAAGGTGTAGCGGCATATGACCGCCAGAACAGTTACAAAGAGCTTTGGAACTTTAAGACAAACCCTGCCATTCTCTATACTGCGCCTTACACCAAGGACTTCCAGATGACCGTAGAGAGCGGAGCCGCTCTTGATGGGGACAGGGTATACTTCGGAGCCAACGATGGTTTTCTGTACTGTCTGGATGTAAGCAACGGGCTTTTCAGATGGAGGATAAACCTGGGTGCACCAATCCTCGGAAACATAGTTATAGACGGAGGAGTTCTCTATGTTTGCGACTTTGGCGGGAACTTATGGTCGATCAGGTTATAATTCTGCAAAAGCTGGTAGCAAGTGCCAGATTCATATGGAAACATCAGCTTTTTATCTGATGAGCAGTGCCTTTGCCATTGCCTTTGAGACACCACCCTCTTTGTCAAATGATATTCTGGAGAAAATAACCCTGTAATTTTGGATATCTATCTGAAGGAGTGAATCTGCATAAAGTGCATATCCTGTAATGCTGTCTTTTTGAGTCGTTTCTGCGAGTCTGGATTCAAGTAAGGAGATTGGGACCGCTATAATTGTTGCTCCCTTTGAATCAATAACAGAGAGCGAGTCGTTAGCAACAGTTACTGATACATTCGTATTTACCCAGTTATAACCGGCTGTAGGAAAGAGTTCTTCGACTCTCTCCACAGAGTTTTTATTGTACTGTTTGTAGGTAAAGTTTTCTCCATACTTTTTGCGGAAATCCACTCCCTTCGGTGAATCAGGATTATATTCCAAAACTTTGCCGGAATGCTTGGTAAGATAAGAGAAAATATCATAAAGGCGATCGAACTTTGCCTTGGATAGAGAGTCATCGTATATCTGAGGCGGTGCTTTCAGCTTTCCGTCCTCTCCCATCATTTTGAGTTCGGCGGCAAGTGCCTTAAACTGATTTGTCTGCGATTTTATTCCAATCTGTTTGGCCGATATTGCAGGGATATAAGAAAAGAGCGAGAGAAGGAAGATTGTTATGTAACCTACGTACTGATATTTGTCATATTTTCCTGTGATAAAGAGCAAAACGGTAATTGTCATTATTGCCCCACATACAATCAGATATGCTCTCTCTTCTGTAAAGCCATACTGCGATATCCTGTGCAACGAACCTATCCAGAACAGGGCCAGCGGAGCAATTGCAATAAGGCTGAATGTTTTGAAAAAGCGAGTAAACAGAGGTTTTCTTACCATAAGCATTCCAGCTTTAATTACGATTGCAGAGATTATGAATCCAAAGACCATATATGCGAGGTTACCCTTAGGGAGTGTCCAGCCGACGACTATCTTTGCAATGTACAGGTATAATATGAGTGTGTATATGATAAGTGCCGGTGAGAGTATATAGTTGATTATAACCTCAAATATTTTGGTTATGCGGAACGCCTCTCTCTTGTTTCCATCATCGGCGTTAAGGTAGAGAAAGGTAAGGGGAGCAAAGATAATGTAGCAGGTGATTAATGTATAAAAAGCGAAGTCGTCATATGAGTCTTTGAAAATATCAAAGAGATAGATGAAAGAGAAGAATATCGCTATAAGTACAGCGAATATTGCAGTAGAGATGGCCATTGTAAAAAATAGCTCTTTTGCGTATGCAAGTATGTTTCTTACAAACTTTGTATTGTCCTTGTAGTTGGTGTAGATTGCCAGAAAGGCAGCTGCCACTGCAAGGGATGCCACGAATGCTCCGCTTTGCAGCCAATCCGATGCATTGACAAGAAACGGTATTGCTGCCGAAAGAGCAGACAGATAATATAAAACTCTTTTAATGCCGGTGGTGAAAACCCGGTTCAGGAGGTAGGAGAAGGCAAATACCAGAGGTGCGAGAAGTATGTTCTCTCCATAGATTTCCGGAACCATAATCTTCTCGTATGTGAGGAAAGAGAGGAAGAAGAAAGCAAGGGAGACGATGATTTCTGCAGGATTGCGGGAAATTATCACAGCCAGATTGTTTGTGATAGCTCTTAGATTAACTTTCATACTTTAATTATTTTAGGGATAATCAAAATTAGGTAAAAATTCTAACTTTGTCCATTATCTGATTATGTTTTACAAAGAGTTTATAGAAAATGCCGGAGGGAGGCTGGAACCTCTTTATGGGAGGCCGGAGGGGCGGGCCATTGCTTTGAGGTTGCTGCAGCATTGTTGTGGATTAAAATCGTACGACCATATTATTGACCCTTTTGGAACTATTTCTGAAAATAATATTGCTGAAATGGAGCGTTACATGGCAGAACTTGTTGCCGCCCGCCCCCTCCAGTATGTACTGGGGTTCGCAGAATTTTACGGGAGAAATTTTCTGGTTGAGGAGGGTGTTCTTATACCAAGGTCGGAGACAGAGGAGCTTGTAAAGTGGATATTAGGAGAGATTGGTGTAAGTCAGCAGTCAGCAGTAAATATTTGCCCGACAGACAATAAATATTTTAAAATAGATAATGTGGTCAGGATTTTAGATGCAGCGTGCGGGTCGGGTTGTATTGGAATAACTCTGGCCGCAGAGATTGCTGCTTCAGGCTCTCCGGCCTGGTCAGAGGTTTTTGCCATGGATCTCTCTGACAAGGCACTTGAGGTGACTACCAAAAATGCACACAGGCTATTGAGCAAAACTGCCTTTTCTATTTCAGAATCTCAGAACAGTCTCCTGCATCCGTATAAAGCAGATATTCTGGCCGGACCTGCGGGTCAGTATATTATTGAAAGACACTCTCTGGACATTATTGTAAGCAATCCTCCGTATGTAAGAGAACAGGAGAGGGCCCTAATGCACAAAAATGTGATTGACTTCGAACCGGCTGAGGCTCTGTTCGTAAGTAATGATGATCCGTTGGTGTTTTATAAGGCTCTGTCTGAATGGGGAAGAGAGTTGCTTAGGCCCGGAGGCTCAATCTATTTTGAGATCAATGAAGCTTATGGAAAAGAGGTTGTTGATCTTCTTGCATCTGCAGGTTACACAGACATAATACTCCGTAAGGACATCAACGATAAAGATCGGATGGTGCGGGGGGGACTTTGCCGTAGTTTTTAGTAAATCTCTGATTTGCTTATGGTTCAAGTAATGAGAAATATTTGTTTGCTAAAGTAAAATATGTTTTTTACATTTGCCGCAACATAAAAAGAAAACAGTGAATATCTCTTTAACACAAATGTGGTGGTGGCACAGATCCGATGGGTTTGTGAGCATTACTGTTTGTGTATAGGGAAGGTATAATTATACTTATCGTATTATCAAGGTCCGGTGCTCACGCACCGGGCCTTTTTTTATTCATTCAAACCAACCTTTTTTACAATTTCAAATCTTTAAACAAGATGAAGACAACAAAAAAAATCATGCTCTCAGAGAGCGAGTTGCCGAAACAGTGGTACAACATTCTGGCAGACATGCCCACACAACCACAACCTATGTTGAATCCCCAGACAAGAAAGCCCCTTTTACCTCAGGAGATGGAAGGACTTTTCGCCAAAGGTCTGGTAGAACAGGAGTTTTCGGAAAAACGATGGCATGACATTCCGGACGAGGTTCTTCATCTTTACAAGAATTACCGGCCCACACCGCTGGTAAGAGCCTTTGGTCTGGAGAAGGCGCTGGATACTCCGGCAAAGATATTTTTCAAGAATGAGAGCATCAGCCCCGTTGGCTCGCATAAGCTAAACTCTGCATTACCACAAGCATATTTTAATCATATCCAGGGAATCACCCGCCTTACAACTGAAACCGGTGCCGGTCAGTGGGGTTCGGCAATGAGTATAGCCTGCAAGCATTTCGGAATAGAACTGGAGGTGTTCATGGTAAAGCAAAGTTATGAGGCCAAGCCATACAGAAAAGTTGTAATGAAGACTTATGGCAGCAAGGTATATGCTTCTCCTTCAAACATCACAGAGTATGGTCGAAAGGTTCTGGCAGAAGATCCAGAATGCAGGGGCTCCCTTGGAATGGCAATTTCCGAAGCTGTGGAAAGAGCAGTCACACAACCAAATACAAGGTATACCCTTGGCAGCGTACTCAACCATGTCTTACTGCATCAGACAATTATCGGCCTTGAGGCAGAGAGACAGATGGAGATGGCAGGGGAGTATCCAGACAAGATAATTGCGTGCTTTGGTGGCGGATCAAACTTCTCAGGTATATCATTTCCGTTTCTGCGTCACAAGCTTACAGGAGGAAGGTCTGTTGAACTGATTGCAGCCGAACCTGCTGCTTGTCCAAAACTTACAAAAGGTATTCTTGAGTATGACTTTGGAGATTCTGCAGGTATGACACCTCTTATTCCGATGTACACCCTGGGTCACGATTTCCAGCCGGAACAGATACATGCCGCAGGTTTGCGGTACCATGGCGGCGGAAGAATCGTCAGTCAGCTAAAGAAGGATGGCTACATAAACAGTTATGCGATAGAACAACTAGAAGCGTTTAAAGCAGGAATCCTGTTTGCCGGAGCAGAGGGAATCATTCCCGCACCTGAATCTACGCATGCAATTGCTGCAACCATAAGAGAGGCACTAAAGGCTAAAGAGGCCGGCCGGTCAGAGGTACTGCTATTCAATCTCTCCGGTCACGGACTGCTTGATATCCCGGCTTACGAGGAGTACTTGTAAGGGGTACATGGGGACGCACATTGTGTACCCTTTTTACTGGTAAGGGGCTGGGTTTT
>CAZREC010000089.1:0-10694 GCA_964599025.1 uncultured Muribaculaceae bacterium
ATGACGGCATACATCAAGGTGAAGTCCCCGCCACTGAAAACGCGGATAATCTACTATATGGGCAAGAGGAACAGATGCTTTTTTTATATTTTCCTTATTAGCAGGCATCATTTGTATCAACGTCTGTACGCCATAAAAGAGTCCTGCCGGAGTAGATGCTTCAATAGTAATTCCCTCGCGTGTAACGTCTAGTTTATATCCCTCTTTATTAATACCGGAAGCCTGGTTCAGTGACAAATAAACCGAATGTTTTTCTGATTTTGTCGAATAATTGACCGGAAGAGCTTCGATCCCGCAGAAGTTCCGGAGGTGGTTCAGAAGAGGTGCGGTAATATTCTCGATATTTTTATCTTTAAAATTGTATAGTATACGTGTTTTGCCGCCAATATTAAAATTCCCTTTCTCCTGGGTGATTGATACCGGTTTGGGGATGATATTCAGCCCATAAAGAGAAGTGTTTGGTGAAAAAACGAGTGCCCCAAGCGCTAATGTCATAATTCTAAGGTATTTCATGAGTTTAGGTGTTAAATTACAAAGTACAATTTAGAAAAAATTTCAATTTCAAAGAATTGTTTTAACTTTATATAGATTTCCGGGGATAATTAATTAAAAAACGTTGCTATGAAAAAATTATTATTAATCACAGGATTACTTCTTTTTTGCACATTATCGAACATCTTTGCACAGGAACAACAAGCGTCAACCTCAGAAAATAAAGTGAGGGGACCAAAAAACTATGTGAAGTTTAACATCACTTCAATTGCATTGAAAAACTACTCAATACAATATGAGAGAGCGCTCACAAAAGCAATATCGCTGGCCTTCACCTTCAGGGACATGCCTTCTACAAATCTCCCTTTCAAAAGTCAGATCCTAAAGCAAGTTGATGCAACAGATGAAAATATAAGAAATGCGGTTAATGAAGTAAAAATAGGTAATATGGCTTTCACCCCGGAATTGAGGTTTTATATGGGCAAAAAAGGCTATGGCAGAGGATTCTATATAGCCCCTTTTTATCGCTATGCAAAATATGACGCATCAAATCTGGTGGTTGACTATGAATATCAGGACGACCAGGACCAACAGGTAACTGCAAGCATAACTATGTCAGGAAACATAACTGCAAATACAGTCGGGCTTATGTTTGGTGCTCAGTGGGCATTAGGAAAATATGTATGTCTTGATTGGTGGCTCCTGGGACCTCATTATGGCAAGAGCAAGGGTGATCTTACAGGAATACCTTCACAACCAATACCGGCAGAGGGGCAAACAGAGATAAGACAAACTCTTGAAGATCTTGAAATTCCAATGGTGAAACAAACAGTTGAGGTTTCTGCCAACAAGGTAAACATGAAAATTGACGGACCGTGGGCCGGAATAAGGGCAGGTATCTCATTAGGTATAAGATTTTAAATAATAGGGGCAGGAACAATGACATTGACAATTATAATAATATTCTGTTCGTTGCTCCTTTTTGCTTATCTGTTTGACATAACATCGTCAAAGACAAATATACCATCTGTCATTCTTCTCCTAATTTTAGGATGGATAGTAAAACAGCTGACACTACTGTTCGGTTTTAATCTTCCGGACCTTACACCGGTTTTGCCGGTTATAGGTACGATAGGACTTGTGCTAATTGTTCTGGAGGGATCGTTGGAGCTTGAACTAAACAGGTCTAAAACAGGACTAATCAAAAAGTCTTTTATCGGAGCCTTATTTTCTATGGTCGCTCTCTCCTTTCTATTAGCGGCATTGTTCCATTTTGTCGGACACTACTCTTTTCGGGATAGTCTGATAAATGCAATTCCATTCTGCGTCATAAGTAGTGCAATAGCTATTCCAAGTGTAAGAAACCTGAACCCCACTCAAAGAGAGTTTGTAATATACGAAAGCAGCTTATCTGATATTGCAGGTGTGTTATTTTTTAATTTTGTGGCTCTTAATGCGACATATAGCCTTGGCCTTCTTGGAGTTTTTGGATTGCAGCTGTTTGGCATAACATTGGTTTCGGTTGTCGCTATTCTTGTACTCTCTTTCTTACTACATAGGATAGAGCATCATATAAAGTATATTCCAATAATACTTCTTGTGATTTTAATATATTCAGTGTCGGAATACTATCACCTGCCGGCACTTATATTTATATTACTTTTCGGACTATTTCTCGGAAACCTGAAAAAATTGAGAGATTATAAATTGGTAGAAAGATTCAGACCTGAAGAGCTCGAGAAAGAGGTTTCTAAATTCAGGGAACTAACAATAGAAGCTGCATTTCTGATAAGGGCAATATTCTTTCTGCTGTTTGGCTACCTTATACAGACAGCGGAAATACTTAATACAGACACTATAGTCTGGGCCCTTGTTATTGTTGTCGCTATATATACCATACGTGCCTTACAGCTTAAATTCTCGGGTATTCCATTCAAACCTTTGTTTTATGTAGCACCAAGAGGACTTATTACGATTGTACTTTTTTTAATGATTCTCCCTGCACAAAACATATTACCGGTTAATAAATCTCTGATTGTTCAGGTAATATTGCTTACAACTATAATAATGATGTTTGGGCTGATGGCGACAAAAAATGGGAGAAATAAACCGATAAATAATTGATAAATAATAAGTATATGTTGAAAAAACTAAATTATCTGCTCATTGCTCTTTTGCTTTTACCCTTAATATCAGCAGCAAAGACTCCTAAATTTTATGTGGTCAATATCAAAACAACAGCCGGTGAAATTGTGGTACGGCTCTATAATGAAACACCTCTGCACAGAGATAACTTTGTAAAGCTGTGCAATACTAAAAATTACGATAATGTGCTTTTCCACAGGGTAATAAAAGAGTTTATGGTACAGTCGGGTGATCCTGACAGTAAGGCTCATGTGCCGGGCAAACTTTATGGAGATGGTGATCTGGGTTATACATTACCTGCAGAGATAGTACCGGATCTGTTTCATAAAAAGGGAGTACTGGCTGCAGCAAGAGAGGGCGACAAGGAAAATCCCGAACGCAAGTCATCTGCTTCTCAGTTTTATATTGTAGTTGGTAAAAAGCTAACCGATCAGGATCTGGATAAGGTTGAACTAAGAATAAGCAAATCCAATAAGGTCGACAATTTCAAATTCACCCCGGAACGAAGGGAGTTCTACAAAACTTATGGCGGAACCCCGCATCTCGACCTGCAGTACACGATATTCGGAGAGGTTGTTAAGGGACAGGAAGTGGCGGATCAAATCTCACAAGTGAAGACTGACGATAGGGACCGGCCAGTCACGGATATCTGGATAATCTCGACAAAAGTATCTCTGTTGAAAGAGAGAAAAATCAAGAAGATAGCAGAGAAGAAAATGAATTAGATCTGCCAGTTGTTTTTATAACTGTCATATAATGAGCGACATATTGAAATATTTTATAAAATATTTACGGAAAATTCATTTATAATGTGCTAATAAACAATCTTTTCTTAAAAGAACTGGCAGATAAAAATTAAAGTTTCCCACATAGATAAATGCCACATTATCTGTAGGTAAACAGTGATTTTTGATTATTTTTTTGTTTTGATACTTTGGTGCAATTTGAGGTCTCGTGCAGGTATATGCGGTATTTATAGCATTTTTTGTAGACTAATTCCGATTTCTGCAGAGCTTTATTGTACTAAAACTTTGATGCACCCCCTAATGCACTGATAATTTGCTTATTGTGTATTTAATTGATTTCCAGACCATTTTTCAAGTATTTGTAAATCATGCACATACTACTCACTCTGGCAGAATCTCTGCCAGAGTGAGTAGTACTTGATTGAAAATGTGATAAATACTTATTCGCTTGCTAATCTAGCATTTACTAACGTCTCTGGCAGAACCATTAGTAAATGCCTGATCAACAGCTGAATATAAAACAATATGGAGGCAAATCTTGCCGACACATACCTTCTTGAGCTCTTTGAATCCTCATCGACAACAATTTTCAACATGGTTTCACAGGACAATTGGGAAACTTCAACAGATAAAAATCCCCTTTACATAATAAGATAATTATAAATATCAGTAAAATACCAAATTGGGCATATCGGCCGGAGGGAGCGAAGCGACTGAGGACGGACAATGCCCAATTTGGTATTTTACGATACAATAATGTAGTGTAATGTTTAGGGTCGGTCATTACGAGCGTGTATTATAATTGTAAGTCAAACTAACTAAATTTTATATGAAAAAACTTTCGATTCTATTTTTGTGCCTGTTCTTTACGATGGGCCTGATTGCCCAGGAGGCAAAAGGCGTTCTCTTTGAGCATGGTACATTTGCCGAGGCCTTGGCTAAAGCGAAGAAAAACAAAAAAGGGCCAAACATCATCTTCATGGATTGCTACACAACTTGGTGCGGCCCGTGCAAGCAAATGGCCAACGTCATCTTCCCGATGGAGCATGTGGGAAAATTTTTCAATGCCAATTTTGTAAATGTTAAAATTGACATGGAAAAGGGTGAAGGCATTGAGCTTGCCAAAAAATATGGAATTAGGGCATATCCAACCTTCCTTATTCTCGATTCCGATGGAAATGAGATTAATAGGATAGTAGGGAGTGGCGATGCTGACTCTTTTATTGCTAAAGCAAAAAAGGCAATGGACCCCAACAACAATCCAAAAGTTCTTAGGGCTGCTTATGATTCAAACAAAAATGCAGAAAATGCTATTGCCTATCTAGATGCACTTAAAGCTTCATATTTGAATAGTGAGTTAGCCGCTTTTGTAGATGAAATCTTCCCCACACTTACTCCAAGAGACAGATATTCAGACAAAATGTGGCCTTATGTTACTCAAATGCTCCAAAATCCAAATTCAGTGGTATTTGCTCAGGTTATGGATGATAAAATTACAGCAGACGCATTTGTAACAAGAGAGAAAGTAGATGCAGCAATAAGCACAGGACTTAAGAATTATACAATGAATTTTGTTTCTGGGAGAATTCCAAATGCCAACAACGAAAAGGTTTTGGCAACAATTAATTCTCTAACCATGCTTACAGTAGAAGATGAATCAATACGGTTTTATGTAAATACAGCAAAATATTATGCAAAAAATGATTTTGATGCTATTGCCGGATTGTTGAAAATTGATTTTTTAATGAGGCTAAGTGAGAATGACAGAACTTCTGCGGAAAGGATTGTTATG
Organism: uncultured Muribaculaceae bacterium; assembly: GCA_964599025.1. GTDB lineage: Bacteria > Bacteroidota > Bacteroidia > Bacteroidales > UBA932 > Bact-08. The sequence goes on from CAZREC010000089.1 coordinate 5,176, forward strand.
TCTGTTAAAGGTCTTCCAAAAGAAAAGAGTTTAGAGTACTTGAAGTCAAAAGCAGATTTCTACAAAAAACAAGCTGAGCTTAGCGAAGACTTGTACAAAAAGACAGCAGAAAGAATGACTGCTGCAAGTGCTGCAAGCACCAAGTAATTATCGTTGAAGAAGTTATTTTAAACAATATATAACCAAACAGCTTAAATTATGAATATAAAACAAATGCCAAAACGACTTAAATACCTTACAGCCTTTGTAGTGGTGTTTATGTCAATGTTTGCGACCCTAAACGCGCAACAGTTGAATTTTGATTTTAAGAACACCTCTTTAAAAGAGGTTCTTAAAAAGGTTACTGAGCAGTCCGGATACGACTTTGTCTATTCCGATGCTCTCAAAGCAATTAACAGCAAGGTAAGTGTATCTTCTAAAAACGAGAAGGCAGAACTTTTCTTTGCAAGATTTTTCCCTACAATAGGAGTTAGTTATAAAATTCAGGGAAAACAGGTTGTTATCAGCCCAAAAGAGGTGGCAAACAGAGATGAGGCTGCTTTGACCACGACAGTAAAACCTAATCAGAACACAGATGGTAAGATTAAAATCAAAGGAAAGATTACTGACCAGAACGGTCTCTCTCTTCCCGGTGTGTCAATCCAGAACCTTTCAGGAAAAACAGGAGCATATAGTGACATGGAAGGTAACTATACTCTTGATGTAAAGCTTGGTGACAGACTTCTTTTAACTTACATTGGTTTTAAGAGCAGAGAGCAGCAAATATTGCCATCAGTAAGTGCTCAAAACGGTGTTCTGAATATTGTTCTTGAAGAGGATGCAATTGCTCTTGAAAGCGTTGCGATTATCGGTTATGGTAATACACAGAAAATTAAAGATATTACAGGCTCAATAGCCCACATGGGAAAGAAAGAACTTGCCACTGCTCCAATGGGATCTACCGTTCAGTCTATGCTTCAGGGCAGGGCAGCAGGGGTAAACGTACAGATTCAGTCTGCATCACCAACCTCTCCGATATCTGTAATTATCCGCGGACAGTCTTCACTAAATGGTGACAACCAACCATTATGGGTAATTGATGGTATTCCTGAATACAACTCAGGGGTATCAGGGAGTATTTCAAACGTGCTCTATTCACTTAATCTTGCCGATGTTGAGAGCATAGATATTCTTAAAGATGCCTCTTCAACAGCAATTTACGGCTCAAGGGCAGCTAATGGTGTTATAGTCGTTACAACTAAAGGCGGTAAAGAGGGGATGAAACCAATACTAGAGCTCTCTACACGTTGGGGTTATCAACAGATGAATTTCAATGGCTATGACTATTTCACGGGTGCCGATTATCTTAAATTCACTAAAGCAGCTACCAGAAAGGAGTTGTACAACAGAGGTACATTTGACTACTTTACCAGACTATATCTTAGTGAGACAGAATTTTGGAAACAGAATACCAGTGAGGTGGACATTCGTAAAATCGTTGAACTCCCAAATGCTTATTACAACAGTGATACATACTGGATGGGCGAGATGACCCAGAATCCATGGCAACAGCAGTATGACCTTACACTTAAGGGTGGAACCAAAGAGGTAAGCTACCTTGCAGCAATGTATTACAGTGGTATGCAAGGAGTTGTGAAAACAGGGTTCAGCAAAAATGTTGGTGGTAGAATCAGGCTCGAGGCAAAAATCAACAAAGATCTTAAGTTCAGAGTAAATGCTAATGGATCTACCCGTAATGCATCGGACAAGGACTATATGCTTGATGTATTGAAGAAGGTAAGGCCGGACATACCTGTTTACAACGCAGACGGATCGCTGTTCACAAGAGATGCCTATACAGAGAACCCATACACAACTCTTAAAAACACAGGCTACGGAACAGGCGAGAACATAACAGCATCTGCCGAACTGGAGTGGACTATATTGAAAGGACTTATATTCACCTCGAGAGGGAGTGTCAACTACTCAAATTCAGAGAGTCTTACATATAAAAGAAGAGGTTCAACATTCAACTACGATGGAACAAGAACCTGGAACAGAACAAAATCAGATACTAAGATTTTCGATAACACCCTGGTATATGCAACCACATTTGGAAAGCACGACCTAAGTGCAAGTGTAACCGCATCGGTTGAGCGTTTCCAAAGTTTATATTATAGTATGTCGGCTAGTAATTTCCCCGATGATGATGTTTTAAACAGTTTTAAAAATGCAGCTACAAAAGGCACGCTCGATGAGGTATATCAGATGAGTTCAATGGCATCTCAGATTGCCCGTGCACAGTACAAGTATAACGACAGGTACCTTGCAACATTTACTATCAGACATGACGGTTCATCAAAATTTGGTCCTGACAAACGTTGGGGATGGTTCCCATCAGGTGGTCTTGGATGGATCATAAGCAACGAGGATTTTATGAAGAACGGATGGCTCGGAAGAAACCTTACACATATGAAATTACGTGCAAGTTATGGTAAGTCCGGTTCGCAAAACCTTCTGAACTATCAATGGATGACAATGGTAGGATCGGTAAACTATATGGAGCAACCTGGTATATATCCAAGCAATATCGGAAATCTCGGACTTCAATGGGAGGAGACTCTTATGACAGATATTGCTCTGGAGATGGAGTTCTGGCAATCGAGAATCAGGACTACTCTCGGATACTACAACAAGAAATCAGATAACCTTATTTACAGTCAAACACTTGCTCCAAGTTCGGCATTCTCATCAATGATGGCAAACATAGCTTCAACTGATGCAAATGGTTTTGAATTCTCATTTGATGTTGATGTACTAAAGAATGCAAAATGGCAGTTAACATTGAATGCAAACGGTTCTTCTAACAGGTCAAAGGTACTGAAGTTTAATAATACAATGAAGGAATTAACTTCAACTAACTACTATACTAAAATTATTGTTGGAGAACCAATTGGACAGTGGTTTGGTTTACCTACTTACAAAAGATTATTCGGCACATCTGAAGAAGCTGCTGCTCTGAAAACCAGAACATCAACCGGAGGTATTACAATGTTCAGAAACAATTTGGAGAGTGCAGGAGATATCTACTATAGAGATACTGATGGAAACGGCACTATTAACAACGATGACAGAATATTTCTTGGTACTGCACTTCCAAAACTATTTGGTGGCTTCGGATTGCAACTTTATATAGGAAACTCATTTAACATAGGAGCTACCTTCACCTATGCATACGGAAATAAAAGGTTATGGTATATGGCAATGTCCGATGTCGGATACACCGGAAACTACAATCAGTCAAATAAGATTGCAGGAATGAGTGCCATTCTTAAATCACCTTATGAAAAGACAACACTTCCTAGTGCAACCCCTTACGGCGATGGTGGTAACGGTACATTCAGCGATTACTGGCTCTATGATGCCTCATTTATCAGGTTAAACGCACTCAATATGAGTTACCGTTTGGATAAAAACTATTTCAGGAATACTTTAATAGACAACATTGAGATCACCTTCCAGGCAACCAATCTGTTTACGTTAACCAGATATCCGGGATTTGACCCTCAGGGTAATTTTTCAACATCGACAGGGATGGCTTCTACATCTGTAGGAGTTGACTATAGTTACTATCCTGATGCAAAGACATTCAACCTTGGATTTAAGTTCACCTTTAAATAAATCTGATATATGAAAAATATAAAAATAATACTACTATCGGTTTTAACCCCTCTGCTATTGTTATCTTGCGAAGACTTCCTGAACAATGTTCCAAGAAATCAATGGCCCGTTGAGGAGGCTATGACAACATACGACAAAGCCAAACAATCTGTAAACGGAATATATGGCCGTTTCATGCAGGGCGATAATGTCAATCAGGACTATTACACCAGACTTACTACAAGATCGGGACTAATACAAATTAATGGTTTGATGGATTTCAGCGAAAATCAGTCGAATAGCCCCTCTGGTGTCTGGACCACTGCTTATTATGCAATTAATGCTTGTAATCTTGCAGTCAATGGCATACCAAAGGTGCCGGACAGCGCTTTCCCAACAACTACAGCAAAAAACGAACTGCTTGGTGAGGCAAGGTTTCTAAGAGGCTACTTCAACTCGCTGCTTCTTTTAAACTATAGCTGCTGGTGGGATACAGATGACAGTAAATTCGGAATAATCTACAGAGATCAGACATCTGATGTCTCTAACACTAACATGCCAAGAATCACGGTTGGTGAGAGCTGGAAAAAGGTTATGGAAGATATCGACTTTGGTATTGCAAATATGCCATCGGCATTTGCCACACCAAAAAAGGTATCCAAGGTATTTGCAAAGGCTTACAAAGCCAAACTTCTTCTGATCAGAGGCACACAAAGGAACTCAGCTAAGGATCTGACCGATGCCAAGACAATTATCGATGAGGTTATAAGTACACTACCTGCAAACATAAAGATGGAGTCAGACATGAAGCAGACATTCCTTAAGGCATGGGATTCTCAGGAGCATATTTTTGTTAGGTATCTGGAAGATGTTGCCAACAGAACAAGCAACGCCGGTTACTGGTCAAACTATGGTTTCTCATATACAGCAAACACAAAATACCTTACTGCTGCTAACACACCTCTTCCACAAAGTGAGGCTGTATGCGGTATAAGATATGGACTTGACTGGATAAGGACAGACCCACGCTGGTATATTCATACAGGCAGAGCAAGGAGCGCAGAGACCTGGGATACTTCTGAATCATGGATATGGACAAAGATCTACAGGATGGGATCATACGCAGGAGCCAACTCAACTCCTAAAGATGAAAAATATGGTGTTTACCACATGCGTCTTCCTGAATTGTACATAATGCAGGCCGAACTTATTGCACGCACAGGCGGATCGGCAGCTCAGGCCATAGCACCAATAAATCTGATGAGGTCGAAAAGGACAAATCCTGTTCTTGCCCAAATACCTGTTCCTGCATCAAATGAAGAGCTTTTGGATATAATATTCAAAGAGTATATTAATGAACTTATCCTTGAGAATGGCTCGGAATTCTATGCTTCCTTCCGCTTTATGAAGGAGGGAAAGACATACATGGAGGTAATGAAGGCCGGTAGCTTTGTTTTTGACAAGACCAAACTTCAGTGGCCAATACCAAATACAGAGATGATAAACAATCCATTAATTGAACAAAACCCTGGTCAAAAGTAAGATTATGAAAAAGTTGAAAAAATATTTTACGATAACACTGTTAATTTCAGGGATACTCTTTGTCTCTTCCTGTTCTGACGAGATAAAGGAAAAAGAGATAGATTTCCCTAATGATGTAACCTTCAACGAAGGAGAAGGCCTTTCCATTAATGTTCCATGGCTAACCTACGTTGTGCCGGATGCAGCTTATAAGGTGACCGCCTACAAGTATGGCGAAGTAACCATGAATGTTAAGAAAAACGCTGACGGAACACATACAGGGTTTGCACTTTCAAGTAAGAACTACCGTTCATACCCATGGATAACAAGCAAGCCAAATTTCACTACCCCTTCAGCTG
>CAZREC010000090.1:0-10670 GCA_964599025.1 uncultured Muribaculaceae bacterium
ACCCCAGCGAGTATGTATATTTTTTTTCCATTTTATAAATACTCAATCCGATGTTCTGGGTTAAGCTTATGTCCTGATAATCATTGCTATAAACTTCATCTCTTCTGTCATAACTTTCGGTCAGAGCGTTCCAGTTGTATGTATTTTTATCAGAAAGCCTGTATCCGTATTGTAAGTTGTACGATAACTCCATAGTGTGCTTGCCGCTCAATGGTTCTGTATATGAGGCTCTTGCAGAAATATTATAGTTGTCGCTTATTGTATTTGATTTTTGGCGCACAGAATCTATAGTAGGTGAATTATTGTCATATTTTGTTGTAGATGACTGGTTAATACCGTCCATATTGCTGTTTGACAAACCAAAATTAGTCATTACTGATAGAGATCTTCTCGGCTTGTCAAAAGCATACATTAATATTAAGTTCCCTCCAAGATTCATAGACACTCCATCTGAATAGTTGCGTGAATTACCTTCGTTTACCTGAACTCCGGAGACTCCATTTGTGGTATAATCGCTCTTGTTTACTGATGATGATCTTGTTATGTCTAAAGAAGGGTTGAAAATCAATGCTAATTTTTTATTTGGTTTCCAGTTAAGAGAGACACTGAATCTGTCGGATTTGTTGTTGCTATTTCCGGTTGATAACTGATTGTAAATAAACGAGCTGTCCTCAAGGAACGTCTGTCTGGTTCTGTTTGTCCTGGTTTCGGTATCAGAATCGTAATAAGTATAACTTCCGCCCAATTTTATTTTTCCCTTGTCGAACTCTGTGTTCCCGTTTAATCCTATGTTGGATGAAGTTGTTTTTCCTCCGTTGTCCCCCCTGATAATGATTACTTCCCGACCGCCTTCATCCATAATAATTCCACCGCCAGGCCCCTGAGTGTTGGATGTGCTGCCCACCAAACCGAAGTTTGTGTTTTTATCAAATCTTGCAGTAAAAAGGTTTGCTGTATAGGTATCCTGAGTACCATATCCCCCTGTCGCGTTCCCGAACAATCCGTTTTTAAATCCATCCTTAAGGGTCACGTCCATAACGGTTTCCCTGTTTCCGTCGTCGACTCCCGTAAATTTAGCTTGCTCTGTTTTCTGATCAATAACCTTGACCTTGTCAACGATGCGGGCCGGGAGGTTAGTGGTTAAGGTTTTTGAGTCATTGGCAAAGAAGTCCTTTCCGTCAACCATTATTTTGTTGATAGCTTTGCCGTTATATGAAAATTTACCTTTGCTGTCCATCTCTAGTCCTGGCATCTTCTTCAAAAGTTGCTCAAGCACATCACCTTCTGCAACAGGAAAGGCCGCAGCAGTAAATTCAATTGTATCCTGCTTGACAACAATGGGGTTGGCCAGAGCAGTAACTGTAACCGATTGCATGGAGGTCAGTTTTTCTCGAACCCTCACCTTGCCAAAGTCATGAGTCTCCTTATTTATTGTTATTTCTTTACTCACCGACCTGTAATTGAGATGATTGATGCTTAATATGTACTTGCCGTAAGGAACATTTAGAATCTCGGCTTTACCGCTTGAATCCGATTCATCATATTTGTAAACCTGGCTCTGGCCAACCTGAGTAAGGGTGGCTGCAGCAAACTCAACCCCTTTGTTGCTCACGCTATCTACAATCTGAATTTTAATTTTGGATTGTCCCATTAAGCCTGAGGCAATCAAAAGGAACAAAAAAGTTACAACTCCGTGACCAATACGAATGGGGTAAAGTAGTGATTTCATAATATTTATGTTGTAAAAATGTGGTCAACAAAAATGCTGCCACAACCATTAGAACAAATAACCTTTTTTAGATTATCTTTGCACGCTGAAATGAATGAAAATTTAAATATGAAAAAATTACATCTGCTTATTTTTACACTCCTGTTTATGGTAGTAACTCCAAATACAGGAAGTACTTGCACTAACTTGCTCATTACCAAAGGGGCCAGTAAAGATGGCTCGGTAATGATTACTTACTCTGCTGATTCTCATCAACTTTACGGTGAACTCTATTTTACCAGAGGAGCAAATTTTGCTCCTGGAACAATGATGAAAATTTATGAGTGGGACAGTGGAAAATATTTGGGAGAGATACCTCAGGCATTGAAAACATACAATACTGTGGGCAATATGAATGAAAATCAGGTTATCATAACCGAAACCACTTTCGGGGGTCTTGAACAACTTGTTGACTCGACTGCAAAGATGGATTATGGCTCGCTGATATATGTAACACTTCAAAGAGCCAGAACTGCAAGGGAAGCAATAAAGATAATGACAGATTTTGTAAAGGAACATGGATATTATTCTGCAGGGGAATCCTTTTCTGTAGCAGATAAGAACGAAGCATGGATACTTGAGATGACAGGTAAAGGGGTCAAAATGGTCAACGGAAAAAATGTTAACAAAGGAGCTCTTTGGGTAGCTGTGCGAATACCGGACGGATATATATCTGCACATGCCAACCATGCAAGAATCACTCAGTTCCCGCTTAATGATCCTGAAAATTGTCTCTATGCACCGGATGTAATATCCTATGCAAAGGAGAATGGGCTGTACAAAGGGGCCGACAAGGATTTCAGCTTTTCTGACGTCTATGCACCGCTCGACTTTGGTTCGATGAGAGGTTGCGAGGCAAGGGTATGGGCAGCGTTCAATATTCTCGGGGGTGGTATGATTGGTGACAAGCCTTATACAGATTACCTTGACTATGCAATGGGATATAATGCAAAGAACAGATTACCACTTTATATAAAGCCAAAAGAGAAGGTAACAGTTAAAATGGTTGCCGATGTTATGCGTGACCACTACGACGGGACCGCTCTGGACATGACAAAGGATATTGGTGCCGGAGGACATGCTCTTCCATACAGATGGAGACCTATGACTTTCAAGGTGGACGACAAGAGTTACACTAATGAGAGGGCGATTGCCACCCAGCAGACCGGATTCTGGCTGCTTGGACAGGCCCGCAGCTGGCTCCCTGACGAAATTGGAGGTATCTTCTGGTTTGGAGTGGACGATGCTGCAACATCGGCGCTAACACCAATTTATTCGAGCTCTTTACGAGTTCCGGAATGTTTCAGGGTAGGTAACGGAGATATGCTCACATATTCACCTACATCTGCATTCTGGATATTCAACAGAGTCACAAATTTTGCATACTTAAGATATAACGTGCTTGCTCCGGAGATAAGGAAGGCAGGAGATGACCATGAAATAAAGGCTATTGAAAGGACAGCCGCAATTGACGCAGCAGCAATGATGCTTTACAAGGAGTCGCCGGCAAAGGCAAGAGAATTTCTTACAGACTACTCAGTTAATACGGCACAGGAGCTATTCGACAAGTGGGTGAACCTTGACAGATATCTTCTGGTAAAATATATTGACGGAAATATTAAAAACCAGGATGCTGACGGTTGTTTCCTCAATAACGGATTCAGCAAGTCAATACCGGCTTTCCCAAAGCAACCGGGTTATTCAGAAGAGTGGAAAAGGGCGGTTAAGGAGAACGCAGGAGAAAAACTTATTGTTAAATAGTGAAATACTTTACCTATAAGGTTAAAGAGGTCTTGAGAAAAGCAAAGACTCCCATGTTGGTGGCATCAACATGGGTTGCCTTTTTATGCAGTATGGCAATTATCCTTTTTGTAGGGTATAATATTGGCTTTAAGGTATCTGCCGATCAAAAAATACTGATTTTCTCAATATTCAAGGCAATACTTCTGGTTTTAAGCCTGGTTTCTATACTGCGTATATTATACAGCTACGACAGTCTTGTAAAAACCAAGACCAAAATGGAGTGGCTCTCATTGATACTTCTTTTTTTGACTTCATTGATTGTTTTCAGGATAGACCTTCTCGGAATTTCTAAGATAATCCCTTTTGTATGGTCATACTGGATTGTAATATCTGTACTTATCTACTTTGCCATAGTTGAAATTTCCAATGACCTGGTATTGGTTCTTGCTAAGGAGGCCAATCCGCTTATAATATTCGTTGTAAGTTTTTTAGTTATTATAACTGCCGGGACAACGCTACTTCTGCTGCCGAATTCCACTTATCACGGAATAAGTATTGTTGACGCACTCTTTACAACCACCTCTGCTGTTTGTGTCACCGGACTTAATTGCGTCCCTTTTGACCAGACATTTACACTCAGTGGCCAGATTATTGTCTTGTTGCTTATTCAGGTAGGCGGGCTTGGAGTTATAACCATAACCTCATTTTTTGCATTGTTCTTTTTAAAAGGTATTGCGGCAAGCAGTGAATTCATGATAAAGGATATAGTCTCAGGAAACAGAAGTGCCGACCTTGTCTCTCTTTTGCGCAGGATAATAAAGCTTACTTTCTTTGTTGAGCTGACAGGAGCTGTTGGAATTTATTTCTTTACTAGTCCTTATTTGGACATGAGTGGGCCAGGCAAGATTTTCTTTGCAGTATTTCACTCAATATCTGCATTTTGTAACGCAGGGTTTTCAACTCTTCACGACAACCTTGCCGACAAGGCTCTTCTGGATATTGGTCCGTTTTATCTGATTATATCATTTCTGGTTATTATCGGAGGTATAGGCTTCCCTATACTATCCAATATAATTAAGGTTTTTCATCACAAATACAGGCAGTTCTTCAGGGTTATAAAAGGCAGGAAATCGAGAAAATACGCTCATGACTGGGATGTAAGCTCTATTGTTGTTCTTAAGACAACAGCATTTCTTCTTTTATTCGGAACACTCTATTTTTTCATATTTGAAGGGGACGGCCTTCTATCCCGTTTCAACGGGGCAAACAAGGTGATTCAGGCTTTTTTCCATGCAGTGGTTCCAAGAACGGCAGGGTTTAACTCGGTGGATCTAAGTTCTATGGTGCCTGCCACTTTTATAGTTACACTGGTTTTAATGTGGATAGGAGCAGCACCTCAGTCTACTGGTGGTGGTATCAAAGTAACTACATTTGCTCTGATGATTAGAAACCTGACTCAGTTGGTAAAAGGCAACGACCGGGTGGAACTTTTTGGCAGGGAGGTATCCTCACTGTCGGTAACAAGAGCGTTTGCAACCATTTCGCTTTCAGTAATGTTTATTACTGCTGCTGAAATTGCAATTGTTGCGATTGAACCCACACTATCTCCGGGAAAAATCCTTTTTGAAATAGTATCGGCGATAGGCACAGTCGGTCTCTCAATGGGAATTACCTTCGACCTGCAACCGGAAAGTAAATTGATTTTATCCCTTTTGATGTTTGTCGGAAGGGTTGGAGTAGTAACATTTCTGTCTGCCTTTATGAGGGCACCTAAGGGCCAGAGATACAGCTACCCTAAAACAGACATAATGATAAGCTAGTTAAATTTTAAAGCAATGAAATATATTGTATTGGGTTTGGGAAACTTTGGTTCTGTACTGGCAGAACGTTTTACACAAATGGGATATGAGGTTGTGGGTGTGGATAAGAACATAGAAAAGGTAGAAGATATAAAGTCCAAAATCTCGCTCTCCATTTGCCTTAATGTAATAGACAGAAACAGTCTGGGTGTTTTGCCTATTCATGGCGCAGACGGTGTTATTATAGCACTGGGGAAGGAATTTGACGAGTCTCTTATGGCATATGCCATTTTCAGGGAGTTCGGGGTTAAAAAGATTATTGTAAGAGCCGTGAGCGACCTTCATGCAACTGTATTGAGTTCGTTGGGGGTAGAAAACATTATCTTTCCGGAAAAGGATGCCGCCCAGAAGTATGCAATGACCCTGGAGCTAAACAACTATATAAGCTCATATAAACTTGACGAGGATACTTACATTGTCCAGATGCATCTTCCTAAAAGATTCTTTGGGATAAGACTCTCAAAAATCAACTTCAAGTCTGAGCATAATGTAAAATTCATATGCCTCAAGAGAAAGGCAGACGTGTCAAATGTCTTTGGCTTCACACATAAGGAACTTATTGTAATGGACCCCAATAAAGGAGATCTTGACCTTCTTGAGGGTGACGTCATAGTGCTCATGGGTGGCCTTACAAATCTGACTAAATTCGGTAAATAGAAAATGAAAAAGCAGTTTACTTTAATTGCACTTGCAACGTTATCGTTCTGTATTCTTCATGCCCAGACAGATAAGAAGCTGCTGACAGTGGACGATCTTCTGAAGTGGAACCGAATTACGGAGAAGATAATTTCTGATGACGGTAAATGGGTCGCTGCTAAGTACGAACCATGGAAGGGTACAGCAGTTGTAAAATTGTTCGATGTAAAGGCAAGAGAGATCCTTTCTGCCGACTCGGCAAACAGTATAAATTTCAGCCCTGACTCAAGGTTTCTGGTATACAAAACCATAAGATCTAAAAAAGAGTCTTTGTCAATATTTGATATCAACAGTAAGATTACCAGAGTTGTGGACAGCCTGAAATCATTTCAGTTACCTCAGAAGTGGAATGGTCTTATAGTATATCTTACTAAAGACTCCATTCTTACAATCTCCACATTAGAAGGTGGAGGAGCTAAAACATACGACAAGGTTACCGGTTATATTCTGGCTAAGGAGAATAAGGTTACTCTTATAACAACGCCAAAGTTTATTCTAAGATATGATGCGGCAAATGGATTGACTGACACAGTTGCAAGGTTGGGCAAAAAGGTTCTGAAGAGTACAATTTCAGAAGATGGAGCTAAAGTGGCCCTGCTCACAAAGGATACCGTTTTTCTTTGGGTCAATGGTGCCGGTCTGAGAGCAGCTGTCACTCAAAAGAGCAGAGGAATCTACGAGGGGTGGAGATTATCGCCCGAGAGGGAACTTAAATTCTCCCAAAACGGGGAGAAACTCTACTTTGGCACCATGCCTGCAGCAAGGCAAAGAGATACCTCCATTGCCGAGGCCGATTTTCCTAAGGTCCATATCTGGCACTGGAAAGAGGGAGTTCAGTTCACTCAGCAGGTGGTAGACAAGAAGACAGAGATGAACAGAAGTTATCAGGCTGTTTATAATATAGGTCAAGGCAGTATTTTCCAGATAGCAAATGAAAATATACCTGAGGTTACGCTGATAGACAACGGCAATTCTGATTTTGTACTTGCAACAACCAACAAACGGTTTCAGCTCGAAGAGATGTGGGAGGGAAAAAGCAGGTACGATGTCTATCTGATAAATACAGCACTTGAACGGGCAAATCTGCTTAAGGAGGGACTTTTGGCCAATGTTCTTGTGTCGCCTGCCGGAAAGTATCTCTACTGGTACAGTGCCCCTGACAGCTCATGGTTCACATATTCAATAGAAGGAAGCAAATTCTCAAAGATTACCGGGCCTGATGAGATAAAGACATTTGACGAACTTAATGATGTTCCGGAGTGGCCTGTATCATATTCCTTTGCGGGATGGACAGAGGGCGACAGGGAGATACTGATATACGACCGTTACGATATATGGAACGTAGACCCGCTGGCAGTAAGGAAAGCCGTGAGAATTACACAGAACGGAAGGGAAAATAATCTGGTTTACAGAGTTATAAAACTCGAAGAGGAGGCAAGACAAATCGATGTTGAAAAGGATCTTCTGTTGAGTGGATTTAATGAAAAGACAAAAGGAAGCGGGTATTATTCACTAAAAATTAATGGAGAGAAAGCTCCGGCAGAGTTACTTTCCGGGCTATTCTCCTTATCGGAACCGCTAAAGGCTAAAAAATCTGATGCGGTACTCTTCTCAATGGAGACTTTCGAACAGTTTCCGGACTTGTGGTTAAGCAACCTGTCATTCAAAAAGCCGGTTAAAATCACCAATGCCAATCCTCAGCAGTCGCAATTCAACTGGGGAACTGCAGAACTGATAAGATGGACATCTCTGGATGGTAAGGAACTTGAGGGAGTTGTTTATAAGCCTGCAGACTTTGTCCCGGGCAAAAAGTATCCCATGATTGCCAATTTTTACGAAAAAAACTCGTCTACACTTTATTCATACAGAATTCCGGAAGCTCACAGGTCAACCGTGGACTATCACATGTATACCAGTAATGGCTATGTAATTTTCAACCCCGACATTGTATACAAAGAGGGTTATCCTGGAGAGAGTGCCTACAACTGTATTATGCCCGGAATCACCACTATACTTAATGCCGGTTATGTGGACAAGGCAAGGATAGGTGCACAGGGGCACAGCTGGGGAGGGTATCAGGTTGCCTATCTTGCCACAAGGACAAACCTGTTTGCTGCAATTGAATCGGGGGCACCGGTTGTAAATATGTTCAGTGCCTATGGTGGAATAAGGTGGGGAACCGGTCTTAACAGATCGTTCCAGTATGAACATGAGCAGAGCCGTATAGGAAAGACTCCGTGGGAGGCGCAGCAGAGATATCTGGAAAACTCACCGATTTTTTTTATGGACAAGGTTACTACCCCAATACTGATTATGGCTAACGATCAGGACGGACATGTTCCATGGTATCAGGGGATAGAGTATTTCGAGGCACTTAAGAGACTTCAGAAACCGGTATGGTTACTTAATTATACGGGAGAGGTGCACTGGCCCCAGAAACTCCCTAACAAGGCAGATTTCCAGAAGAGGATGTTACAGTTTTTCAACCACTTCCTCAAAGGTGAAAAGATGCCTGAATGGATGGACAAAGGACTCTCAGCTATCGATCTGGATTACAGGCTAGGGTATTGATTTGTACTCTCTTTTTTATATCTTTGTAACAGGTCATAATAAAGACACTTACAGAGATGAGATTTCCTTCACGTTTAGTAGTGCCTGTTGTAATTCTTCTCGGCTTAGCCGTGGGCATTTTCATCTATCTTGTATATGTCTCCAGAATGACATCTTACCTCTCACATGACCCGTCTGCATGTGTAAACTGCCATATTATGGCACCCTATTACCAATCGTGGCAAAAGAGCTCACATTCACCATGGACAAATTGTAATGATTGCCATGTCCCACAGGACAATATGATAAGAGGATATGCCTTTAAGGCAAAGGATGGCCTTTATCATGCTGCAGTTTTCACAGCCAGAATGGAACCTCAGGTTATCCGGCCGAGAGACGCGAGTTATTCGGCCATAATGGAGAACTGCGTAAGGTGTCATACCCAGCTTAATACCGAATTCGTTAAAACCGGAATGATAAGCTATTCACAAGTTAAGAGAGGAGAGGGGAAGGCTTGCTGGGACTGCCACAGAGAGGTTACTCACGGAAGACTTTCGAATCTTGCAATGAGTCCGAATGCAATTGTTCCGCTGCCCGAGTCGCCGGTTCCCAAATGGCTGAAAAAGATAATGCAATAAAAACATATCCCTATGAAACTTAAACAATTCTTTGAAAAGCATCGCGGAGCTCTGCTCTGGACCATCTTTTTCACAACTGTCGTTGTCGTCTTTCTGTTGGGACTGCTTGCTGCTTCTATAAATGAGAGAAGAGCAGAAATAGCCACTCTGTTCAACAACAAAAAGGTGGAGATAAAAGGAATCGAAGCCAGAAACGAGATATGGGGTGAGAATTATCCACGTGAATTTGAGACATGGAAGAAAACGGAAGAGAGTGGGTTCAAAAGCAAACACAACGGGAACATCGAACAGGATGTCCTGGAGATGAGACCGGAGATGGTTGTTTTGTGGGCCGGTTATGCATTCTCCATGGATTACTCGGCACCTCGTGGTCACTATCACGCAATTGAAGATGTGAGGCGCACCCTAAGGACCGGCTCTCCAATGACCGATACCGAAGGGCCGCAGCCTGCAACCTGCTGGAGTTGTAAAAGTCCCGATGTTCCAAGAATGATGGCAGAGATAGGAATCGCAGGGTTCTATTCAAAAAAATGGGGAGCAATGGGGCCGGAGATAGTGAATACAATTGGATGTGCCGACTGCCACAATCCTGAAAACATGAATGTGAACATCTCCAGACCTGCTCTTATCGAGGCCTTCCTTAGAATAGGGAAAGATGTAGAGAAAGCCACTATTCAGGATCTACGGACCCTTGCCTGTGCACAATGCCATGTAGAGTACTATTTCAAAGGGGACGAAAAGTATCTGACCTTTCCGTGGGACAAAGGTATGACAGTTGAGACAATAGAACAGTATTACGACTCCATTGGATTCAGTGACTGGACGCATAAACTCAGCAGGGCACCTATGTTAAAGGCACAGCATCCGGATTACGAGCTTTTCCTTCTGGGTCCGCATGCCCAAAGGGGACTCTCATGCGCAGACTGCCACATGCCTTACAAGACCGACGGAGCAATAAAATACAGCGACCACCATCTTGTGTCGCCTCTTTTGAACATAGACCGTACCTGTCTTACCTGCCACAGGGATACTCCTGAAAAACTAACAGGATACGTTACAGGATATCAGGATAAAGTGCTGGAAATAAGGGACAGAGTAGAGAAGGAGCTTGTAAAGGCGCATATCGGAGCCAAATATGCCTGGGATAATGGTGCAAGTGACAAACAGATGGAGCCGGTTCTTAAGCTTTTAAGAGCTGCTCAATGGAGATGGGATTTTGCTGTAGCTTCGCACGGAGCATCGTTCCATGCTCCTGTGGAGACCCAGAGAATAATGGCGCACTCCCTTGACAAGAGCTATCAGGCTCAACTGGAAGTTCAAAAGGTGCTTGCTTCGCTTGGAGTTAAAGGAGAGATACCTACCCCTGATATATCTACAAAGGCAAAGGCACAGGAATACATAGGGCTTGATATGAAG
>CAZREC010000091.1:0-10647 GCA_964599025.1 uncultured Muribaculaceae bacterium
GATAAGTATCTCCAATCTGAACAAGATTGTCCTGCAGGCAAAAAAACTCCCTTTCAGCCAGACAAAAGTTGTAGAGGAGGGTGCATTTCTAGAAAATGACCAGATGCATGTCCATTATGACGACAGAGATTACCGGATGTTCATTAATGAACTCTCGCTTCAGGGAAAACATAACATCTACAACTCAATGGCGGCAGCTATAACCGGTAAGGTACTGAATGTCAAGAATGAGGTGCTTCGTGACAGTCTTTCAAGTTTTAAAGGTGTCGAACATCGTCTGGAGAAGGTGCTTAAAGTAAAGAACGTCCTGTATATAAATGATTCAAAGGCAACAAACGTGAATTCCACATGGTATGCACTTGAGAGTATGACAACCCCGGTCATTTGGATTGCCGGAGGTAAAGACAAAGGTAATGACTACGCCCCTCTTTTCGAACTTGTTAAAGACAGGGTGACTGCAATAATATGTCTTGGAGTAGACAACGCTAAACTGCATGAAAACTTCCAGGACAAGGTAGAGGCAATGTACGATGTTCTATCGGCAGAAGATGCTGTAAAAACTGCATATTCGATAGCAAAGCCGGGCGATACCGTTTTATTGTCACCGGCATGTGCAAGCTTTGATCTTTTTAAAAATTACGAGGATAGAGGTAAACAATTTAAGGAAGCTGTTCAAAAATTATAAACAATGAGCGATTCTGATTCTATAATATACAGACTCAAGGGAGATAAGGTAATCTGGATTATCGTTTTCCTGCTCTCACTTATCTCGATAGCGGCTGTCTATTCGTCGAGCAGCTCACTTGCATTCAAGGAGGGAAAGACAACACTGGACTTCCTGCTTAAGCAGATGAGATTTGTATTGTTTGGCCTAACAGCACTTTATATCTGTTATAAAATTCCTTTGGGGTGGTACAGGATGCTGTCGTATCTGGGTATTATAGTAAGTGTTGCACTATTGGTTGCTACAATAATAATCGGGAAAAACATAAATGGTGCCGACAGATGGATCAGTATTTTCGGTTTGTCCTTCCAGCCGGCTGAGATTGCCAAGATAGCGACGGTCCTTTATTTGGCTAAAATATTGGAAGAGAGGAAGTTCGAAAACTTCAAGGAGTTCTTTTTCTGGGTATTGGTACCATTAGGAATAATATGTCTGCTTATACTGAACGGTAGTGCCTCAACAGCAATAATACTTGCAGGAATACTATTTATGATTCTTTTTATTGCAGGAGTCAAGTGGGGCCACCTCTTCAAAAGTGCAGGCATTGCAGCGTGTGCACTTGTGATTGTAATAATTCTCAATCAGGCCTTCGGACTATTCCCGAGAGTAGAGACTGCTGTGAATCGTGTAAAGAATTTCGTGGTAGAAAAGGATATTGACAAAAAGCTATCTCAAGAGGAGAAACAGCGTGAGATGGACAAGACTTTTCAGGCAGATATGGCCAAGGCGGCAATTGCTTCAGTTGGAGTTTTTGGCAAAGGGCCTGGCAACAGTACCCAACGGTATGTACTGCCTCACCCCTACTCAGATTTTATATATACAATAATTGTGGAGGAGTGGGGATTCCTGGGAGGATTACTTGTACTTATGCTCTATCTGTGGTTCCTGTTCCGGTGCATTGTACTGGCAAGGTCATGCTCAAAGGTCTTTACCTCTGTACTTGTAATCGGACTCGGCCTGCTGATAACCTCTCAGGCAATGCTTCATATTCTGGTTAACGTAGGAATATTACCTGTTACAGGTCATACTCTTCCACTAATTAGTCTTGGAGGAACTTCCCTTGTAATCATGAGTGCCGCTTTCGGGATAATACTTTCTGTGAGCAGAACCATTGAAGTGGACAAGGTAGTTGAGAGTGAGAAAAAAGAAAATATTGACAATAATAATGTGGAGGAGGTAGTCTTATGAGAGAAAACTTCAGAGTGATTATCAGCGGTGGTGGAACCGGGGGACATATATTCCCTGCAATCTCTGTTGCAGATGCTATAATGAAGCTATATCCCAAAAGCGAGATACTTTTTGTGGGTGCTCTAGGTAAAATGGAGATGGAGAGGGTACCTGCAGCAGGTTATAAGATTGCCGGGTTGCCGGTTGCGGGGCTGAAAAGAAAACTTGACATCGAAAATTTGAAGCTCCCTTTCAAACTGCTGAAAAGCCTGAAAATGGCCGGAAAAATAATAGACGACTTCAAGCCCGATGCTGTTGTGGGAGTAGGTGGTTATGCAAGTGGGCCAATCTTATGGATGGCCGGGCAAAAAGGCATCCCGTATCTTATTCAGGAGCAGAATTCCTACGCCGGACTTACAAACAGGTTACTTGGCCGTAGGGCAAAAAAAGTATGTGTTGCTTATGAAGGGATGGAGAGGTTCTTTTCAGGTAAAAAGATACTCATTACCGGAAATCCTGTAAGAGAAGGGATAGTTGAAACGACAAAAGAGATGAGGGATGCAGCAATCGAGTCTTTTGGACTTGATCCTCAGAAAAAAACAATTCTTGTAGTTGGAGGAAGTCTTGGGGCAAGAACACTAAACAGCTGCATAAAGAATTGGATAACAGATAATATCGAAAGCGACATACAGATAATCTGGCAATACGGCAAGTTTTACAAGGCAGACGTAACAGCATTCATGGAGAATAACAGAAGAGACTACATAAGGGAGAGTGAGTTCATCAAGAGGATGGATCTTGCATTTGCTGCTGCCGATGTAGTAATTACACGAGCCGGTGCCGGTACCATATCGGAGCTATGCATTGCAAAAAAAGCATGCATTTTTGTCCCCTCTCCAAATGTGACCGAGGACCATCAGACCCACAATGCAATGGCTCTTGTCGATAAGAAGGCGGCACTGCTTGTAGAAGACGCAGATGCCGGAAAAAGGTTAATGGATATCGCAGTAACACTGGCAGAGGACCCTGACAGAGTTGCAGAGATGGAACATAACATATCTCTCCTTGCTTACAGAAACTCTGCTGAAACAATTGCAAGAGAGGTAATTAATTTAATAGTAAAGTAGTTATGAAGCGTGTATATCTTTTGGGAATAGGTGGCATAGGAATGAGTGCACTAGCCAGATACTACAACCATGCCGGTTGTAAGGTAGCCGGTTATGACCGTACGCCAAGCAAACTAACCTCTGAGCTGGAAGAAGAGGGTATTATGGTTCATTTTGAAGACGATCCTGCCAACATTCCTTCCGATATAAAAGATAACATTGAAGATACCCTCATTATATATACCCCGGCAATTCCCGGAGATTTGAAAGAGTACAATTACCTTGCAGGAAAAGGGCACAAGATAATCAAGCGCTCTGCAGCACTTGGCTTTATTGCCTCTTCCAAAACTACACTCGCTGTAGCCGGAACCCACGGCAAGACCACAACATCCACACTTCTGGCACACATACTCACTGCATCCGGAACCGGTTGTACTGCGTTTCTGGGGGGCATATCAAAGAACTATCATTCAAACCTTCTGCTGGACAGGGGCGATTTTCTTGTTGCAGAGGCCGATGAGTTTGACCGTTCATTTCTTCAGCTTTTCCCTGAAATTGCAGTAATAACATCGGCCGATGCAGATCATCTTGATATTTATTCAAACCACAGGAACATTCAGGATGCCTTTGAGGAATTTGCCGGACAGGTAAAGAAAACAGGAATCCTCATTGTAAAAAAGGGTATAGGACTTGATCTCTCCCGGGTACAGGCTAAACAGGTATATGAATACTCATACGAAACACCATCAGATTTTTACGCAAGTAACATAAGGGTGACAAACGGCGGATTCTTCACATTTGATCTGAATCACCCCGGAGGAATAATAAAGGATTGCTCTTTGGGAGTGCCGGGATGGGTTAATGTAGAGAATGCAGTAGCCGCTTCAGCAGTGGCATTGATGGCAGGAGTCGGATCAGAATCAGTCAGGAAGGCACTGGCATCATTTTCAGGAGTGGAACGCAGGTTCGACATCCGTCTGAACACCCCTGTCTGTTCATATATAGATGACTACGCCCATCATCCAAAAGAGATATCGGCAGCCATCAGTTCAATGCGTAATATATTCCCGGGCAGAAAGCTGACTGCTGTTTTTCAGCCACACCTCTATACACGAACAAGGGACTTCGCAGCAGAGTTTGCCGAAAGCCTGAGTAAGCTGGATGCCTTGATCCTTCTGGACATTTATCCTGCCCGTGAGCTTCCGATTGAGGGTGTTACATCTAAGATCATTTTTGACGCAGTAAAGCTGGAAGACAAGATATTGATAAATAAAAGTGAGTTAATGGCCACCCTCGCAAGCAGGGAGATAGATACACTTGTAAGTTTCGGAGCCGGCGATATTGATAGGTTTATTGAACCAATAACCGAGTATTTGAAAAAGAGGTACAATGTTTAAAAAAATACTTATATATTCTGGTTATACACTGCTGTTTGCATCAATAGCAGCATACTTGTTCTTTTCGACAGTTCTGACAAAAGAGATGGAGGCAAAACAGGTATGCAAATCCATTAAAGTTACAATACTGGACAGTGCCGACAACCGGTTCGTTACAAAGGATGAGATAATTGATTTGTTGAAAACCGAGGGAATCACCCCGGCTGAAAGCAAGCTGAAGCATATCAACCAGCATTTTCTGGAGTGTGTGCTTAACAACCGGAATGCGATCAAAAAAACAGAGGTTAGCTATACAAGGGAGGGGATATTGAGAGTGGATATAAGGCAAAGAAGACCAATACTCAGAATTGAAACTGCAAATGGTGGCTTTTACATGGATGAGACCGCTTATATCTTTCCTCTTGTCAAGACTTACACCTCATACGTTCCTGTTGTTTCGGGAAACATTCCACTTGTACTGGTTCAGGGACAGAGAGGAATGGCAAAAAAGAATGCAGAGTGGGCACAGGACCTCAAGGAGCTGGGTCTTTACCTGTACAGGGAAGAGTTCTGGAACTCAATGGTGGAGCAGATATATATAGACGAAAAGGGGATAATTCATCTTACACCCCGTATAGGTGAACAGGAGATAATATTCGGACATCTCGACAATATAGAAAGTAAGTTCAAGAAACTTTATGTCTTTTATCAGGAGGTCATTCCGGCAGAGGGCTGGGAAAAGTATAAGACAATTGACTTGCAATTTGGCAATCAGATAGTTTGTAAAAAAAGAGAAAATAAAACAAATAATAACTTAAACATATGAAAAGGTACATTGCAGCTATAGACCTTGGAACAACAAAGGTTGTGTCCCTGGTTGGAGAAAAGACAGATTCGGGCTATAAGATTGTATCATTCCGCGAGGCCCCTTCAAAGGGAGTAATGCGTGGAGAGGTCGTTAATATTCAGAATGTCCTTGACTCACTGATTCCTACAATCAAAGAGATAAAGCAGGAAGATGGTATAGAGATTAGCGAAGTATATGTTGGCATAGCAGGACAAAACATCAAGTGCAACACTGCAAGACACAGCAGGAACCGTGGAAAGTCCGACGAGCTTATATCTGACAAGGAGATAGAGGAGATGGAGCAGGATATGTTCAACTCACGTGTCTCTGCCGGTGAGAAGATACTCCATGTAATGCCACAGTCATATAATGTAGATGATCATATTGGTGTAAAGGACCCTGTAGGAATGACAGGAACACAGATAGAGGGCGACTACAAGATTTTTATAGGCAAGATCAACTCCGTTGAACATAGTAAACTTGTAATAAACAGGGCAGGTCTTATTCTCAAGGAGCTTATTCTGGAACCAGTGGCATCTGCACGAGCAGTTCTCTCAGAAGATGAGATGGAACTAGGTGTGGCTATGGTTGATATGGGAGGTGGCACAACTGACCTTCTTATTTATGAGGACAACATAGTAAGACACACTGCCGTTATTCCGTTTGGAGGTAATTCAATTACTGAGGACCTTCGTCAGGGATGCGGAGTATCGTCGAGAAATGCAGAACAGATGAAAATCCAGTATGGTTCATGCTACAGTGAGTATGCACCGGAAAACAAAACCGTGATAATCCCGGGAATTGGTGGCCGCGAGTCAAGAGAGGTGTCATTCCGTGTTATAGCAGGAATAATTGAAGCACGCGTAGAAGAGATTATAGAGGCTATAATGTATGAAATTGAGAACTCCGGTTATCAGGATAAGATACGTGCCGGCATAGTTATAACAGGTGGCGGGTCGCAACTTACAAACCTCTGTCAGTTTGTAAAATTCAAAACCGGATTCGATACAAGGATTGCCTCTCCCAATAATAGTATTACCTTTGACTCGTGCGAAGGAGTCTGCAAACCAAGCTCTTCAACTGCAGTTGGTCTCATAATCAAAGGATTTGAAAGTGAGAAGAGTGCAAGACAGACAGCAGAGCAGGAGCAACATGTGGCAACACTTTTCCCTAAGGAACAGATACCTGAGGTAATCTCGGAAAAAGGTCATAAAGGCCAGTCAGACAGAAGGGAAAAGAGACACGGAAGCTTTCTCAACCAGACTCTCGGAGTACTAGGAGGTATATTTGACAACTCAGATAACGAAGCTTAATTAATATGAAAGAATACTTACCTGTAGACTGGGAGGCAAACCGGTCAATAATTAAGGTAATCGGTGTAGGCGGTGGCGGCGGCAACGCTGTCAATCAGATGTTCCGGCAGGGAATTCAGAATGTCGACTTCATGATATGCAACACCGATACTCAGGCATTGGCTTCCAGCCCCATACCGGAGAAGTTGCAACTCGGCAATGTGCTTACCAGAGGATTGGGTGCAGGTTGCAATCCGGAACAAGGTAAAAAGGCAGCAGTTGAGACAATCGACAAAATAAGGGAGATGCTTCAGGGTACAACCGAAATGGTATTCATAACTGCAGGTATGGGTGGAGGTACAGGAACCGGTGCTGCTCCTGTAATTGCAAAGGTTGCAAAGGATCTCGGACTTCTGACAGTAGGTGTTGTCACTCTGCCGTTCCGCGATGAGGGAAGTGAGTTCCTTAAAAGGGCAGTTATTGGAATAAAAGAGCTTGAAAAATATGTAGACAGCCTTCTGATAATTGACAATCAGAAGCTATACAAGATATTCGGCGATTTAACTATTTTCGACGCATTTCCAAAGGCCGACTCTGTTTTAAGTACTGCCGTAAAGGGAATAGCAGAAATCATCACCCGTCCCGGATTCATAAATGTAGACTTTGCAGATGTGAGGATGGTTATGAACAACAGCGGGATGGCCCTTATGGGAAGCGGGACTGCCAGTGGCGACAACAGGGCAATAAGAGCCGTTGAGGAGGCATTCTCCTCTCCTCTGCTTAATGACTTCGACCTGACAACTGCAAAGAGTGTTCTTGTAAATATAACATCGAGCAAGGAACACGGTCTTACTATGGCTGAACTGTCACAGATAATGGACTATATTAAGGAATTCACAGGTAATAATCCTGAGAATTTCAAACGAGGCGTGGTTTGTGACCCTTCTATCGAAGATGCTATAAGTGTAACGGTTGTTGCAACCGGATTTGATATGAATTCACTGCCTCAGATCTCCTCTTCCGGAGGAAAGATTGTTGAATCGGTAGTTCTGGGCAGCGAAGGAAGTGGTAATCATACGGGCTCCTCATCATATTCAGAAGAGTTGTTCTCTTCACCGGCAGGACTTCCGATAAACCGTACCACCGCTCCTGTTCCCCGAAAGGAGCAGATTACAGCTCCTGCTATCAAGAAAAACAAACCGGCCCTGATTATTGAATCAGGAGAAAATATATCAGATCTTGAATCTCAGCCTGCCTATATCCGCAAACAGATGAAAATCAACCAGAATAGCGGAATTACAGGGAGACAGACAGATACAAGAGAAAGCAGCACATTCAGATTGGAAGAGATAGATGGCAAACAACATCTGCTCTCGGACAATTCATATATCCATCAAACACAAGATTAAACTATTATGATCAGAAAGACAAGGGTCCGTTTCGCTCCAAGTCCAACCGGGCCTCTGCATATCGGGGGTGTAAGGACAGCATTGTACAACTACCTTTATGCAAAACAAAGGGGCGGAGATTTTCTTCTCAGAATCGAAGATACCGATTCTCAGAGATTTGTTCCGGGTGCAGAAGAGTACATAATTGAAGCATTGGCATGGTGTGGAATCTCTCCCGACGAAGGTGTGGAAAACGGAAAAATCGTCGAAGTTGCAACCGAAAAACATTCTCACGCTCCGTACAGACAGTCACAAAGGAAACATCTTTATCGCAAATACGCAGAAGAGCTTGTAAACAAGGGCTATGCATACTACTCTTTCGACTCTTCAGAAGATCTGGAGGCACTGAGAAAAGAGGCTGAGGCAAAGGGTGAGACATTTATATACAACCATACTACAAGAAACACACTTTCCAATTCACTGAGATTCTCTCAGGAGGAGACTCTAAAGAGATTAAACGGCACAAACGAATGGGTCGTTCGTTTCAAGATGCCTGAAAACAGGATTGTCAGGATGAAGGACCTTATCCGCGGAGACATTGAGGTCAATTCCGGAACACTGGACGACAAGGTGCTGTGGAAAGCAATTGATGAACTCCCCACATATCACCTCGCAAACATAGTTGACGATCATCTTATGGAGATAACCGAGGTAATCCGGGGAGAGGAGTGGTTACCATCATTACCTCTGCACTACCTTTTATATGAAGCGTTCGGATGGCAGGATTCTCAGCCACAGTTTGCCCATCTTTCACTTCTTCTGAAACCCGACGGCAAGGGGAAGCTAAGCAAAAGAGACGGGGACCGTCTAGGTTTCCCTGTTTTCCCGCTTCAATGGACAAATGAACAAGGTGAGACATCCAGAGGATACCGCGAGGATGGATACTTTCCCGAGGCCTTCATAAATCTGCTAGCTTTTCTTGGGTGGAACCCCGGTACTGAACAGGAGCTATTCTCACTTGAAGAGCTTACAGAGGCATTTTCACTAGAGAGAGTGGTGAAGTCAGGAGCAAAGTTTAATCCCGACAAAGCCAGATGGTTTAATCAGGAGTATCTGAGAAGGAGAAGCACAGAGTCGCTTGTCGAGAGTTTCAGACCGGTACTGATAGGCAAGGGAATTGATAAAAATGATGCATACATAGCCAAGGTGATAGACCTTATTAGAGAGAGAGCGGTATTTGTAAATGAGTTCTGGTCTTTGTCCGATTATCTGTTTATTGCACCATCGTCTTATGACCAGACAGTAAGGACAAAATTCTGGAAAGAGGAGACACCTGCTGTTCTTAAAGCAATTACAGGTATGCTCGAAGGTTTTGAACCTTTTACAAAAGAGGCCCTTGAACCGGCGTTATCTGCCTTCATAAAGGAAAACGGCTACCAGATGGGCTCGGTTATGAACATTCTCAGACTGTTCCTTGTCGGGGAATCCAAAGGAGCAGGTGTTGCAGATATAATGTCGCTTATAGGAAAGAGTGAGACTATCTCCAGAATTGAAAGAGGGCTGACATCCTAAACTATCCCTCTGAGTTTTTTCTCCCACCTCCAGGCAGAGGCAAGAACATCCTCAATTGGTGTTGTTGCTTTCCAGCCCAGAACTTCATTTGCCAGTGCCGGGTCGGCCCAGACTTGTTCCACATCCCCTGCCCTGCGGCCTGTTATTCTGTATGGAACCTCTACTCCGGTAGATTTTTTGAAAAGACCAATCAGCTCAAGGACAGAGAGTCCATTGCCTGTGCCAAGGTTAAAATACTCAAGATTGTCTTTCATTTCACCTGATTTGCCCAGTAGTCTCTCCATAGCTGCCACATGCGCCTTTGCAAGGTCACAAACATATATGTAATCACGTATACATGAGCCGTCCGGTGTTGAATAGTCGTTGCCGTAAACACTTAGGACATCACGAAGTCCTGCGGCCGTCTGTGTAATGTAAGGTAACAGATTCTGTGGCACACCCCTCGGAAGCTCCCCTATCAAAGCAGATGGATGGGCCCCTATCGGATTAAAGTACCTCAGTAGTATGACATTAAGTTTACCGGCGTAGGCCATGGCACTATCTTTCAGTATATCCTCACAAATCTGTTTTGTCCTTCCATAGGGAGATGTTGCTGGTTGAAGAGGGGCATTCTCGCTTACCGGAAGATTCTCCTTTGCAGGCTGACCATATACAGTACAAGAGGAGGAGAAGACTATTGATGACCTCTCCTGCCTTTTCATAAGCTCGACAAGGTTTACAAGAGAGAACAGATTGTTTCTGTAATACATCAGAGGTTTTTCTACGCTCTCTCCTACCGCCTTGTAGGCAGCGAAGTGAATTGCAGCCCTTATATCCGGGTGTTTAACAAAAAGCTTTTCGAAAGCATCATAATCAGAACAGTCAACCTCTTCAAAAAGAGGTCTTTCACCAGTTATTTTCTCAATTCCGTCAAGTACATCTGGTGAAGAGTTCGAAAAGTTGTCCGCAAGTAAAACCTCGTAACCTGCATTAAACAACTCTACTGCAGTATGGGCACCAATGTATCCCGTACCCCCCGTTACCAACACCTTTACATTTTTCATAATTGAGATTATTAAATCATAATTTACAGAAGTCCGATATTGTTTTGCAAATTGTAACCTGTTCCTCATCCTTCAGCTCTGTATGCATTGGAAGCGAGAGAACATGGTCTGCCAGATATTCAGAATTACTGA
>CAZREC010000092.1:0-10552 GCA_964599025.1 uncultured Muribaculaceae bacterium
CACTCAATTTTGCATCTGAGGCAAAGTAACCTCCTACCGAAATTGCCCATCCTGTAATATTACTGATAGCAGCACTGTGAATAACTATGTCGTCTGCAACTCCGTTAAATGCCCTGATAGGTACTGCTCGCGATGGAATCACTTCGTTGTCAGAAATTTTCATTTGTCCCGAAACGGGTGTGGCAGCAGCAAACACATCTGAACGATAAAAAGCTAGCACATAGGAAAATATCGCTCCGCTTGAATGACCACAGGTGTAAATTCTGTTGTTGTCAACCGCCGGAGTGTGTTTTTTGAAATAGACTATCATTGAATCTACAAAAGGCAAATGATAGGTGGAATTCTGCCAGTTTACTGCATTTCCTGTATCTTCTCCCGCAGGAAACACAATGATGCAATTCTCCTTTATTGCCAGCTGATTCAACGGATCACCCATAGATATACGCTCAATCGGGTCAACTCCGGCTCCATAGCTGCCGTGAAAGTTGAAAATCAATGAAATTGGTTTGGTTTTGTCTATTGAGATAGGCATAAAGTATTTAAACCTTCTTTCAGATTCCACCCCATTGTACATGACTTTCAATTTGACAAGGTTGATTCCCGGTGTAAGTGCTCCCTCGACGGTTGTTCCTCCGGGATTATCGGGAGTAATCTTGTCAACTACAACCTCTTTCTTCACCTGTGACAGGTAGGCACTTGTATCCTTCATGCATGACACTAAAATCATTAAAGGGATAAACAGTATTATAAAATATTTTTTCATCTTTCTGATCATTTTTATTTCTTATAAAAAGGACTAAATATTGTCCAGTAAAGTAACGCCTCCGTTTGATCTTCCATCTCTCCAATGTGTCTGATATTTAATCTGCACATCAACCGGAATGCCGGAAATTGACTGATGTTTCTTGTTCAGAGTCAGTTCCAGAGTTGTCTTGTCCAGATTGAATACAAGTATATCTCCCTTGTTATCTGTACCTGTTGCCTGTTTATCGGTGCCATATCGTGAAACACCAAGGATCAGGGTCATTTCTGTTCTTGACACACAAATGCTTGTAATAACAGCATCGGCAGCGTAACCATAATCCGAAAGTGAAATGGCGACGTTATCGTTGTTTGGAGCCCTGCTTGATTTAATGTCCAGGATATTGTACTTATAAAGCTTATTGCCGGAAGTGAAGAAAACATAAGGCGATGTCTTCATGTTATAGAACTTAGATGATGCAGTTGCAGAGCCACCGCTGACTTCACCCGATAATGCATATTTGTTGCTGGCGAGTTTTCCGAGAAGCACCAGTTTAAGTGCGTCGTTGGACTCTTTAAGAACAGCAAATGATGTCCCGGCCTGACTTGTTGCAGATCCGTAGATGAGGTCACATCCGGGGTAGGCTTTCACATCTGTCACCGGAATATTGTAACTTGTGCCATAGCTTGAGTATGCAAATCTTCCGTAAACCTTGTCAAAAACCATAAAGTTTCCAAGAGAGTATCCGTGCTGGAAAAGGTTGCTGTTTGGAGTTGGAATCATATCGTCGTAATATCCGAAAGCAGAGAAGTATCCATTTGTTCCGTATACACTTTTCTTATTAAAATAGAATCCGGGAGTCCATACAGAGGGGGCAAGTGTAGCAAAATAGATGGCTCCACCTGAAATCATATTAAAGTAGTTCATCTTCTGAAACCCTGTTCCGTATGCATTGCTACGCCAAATGCTTATTCCCTCAGAAAAGAATTCAGGCTTGTAGCCGCTTATGTCTGCAGGAGGATATGAAGAGATACCTGTATAAGCCTCGCCTGTAAGATATGGTGTAGCATCGGGGTTAAGTGAACTCTTGTCCAATAACCTTACCTTGTCATCGGTCAGTACCAGAATTCTCCCGAATGAGTTGACAAAAGGGTATGTCTTTGCACTTGCAGACTCAAGCAACATAAAACCTAGCTGCTGAGGGTTGGTTCCCAGAGGTTGTCCGTATCTCTCCTCAAAGTAGTTTACTGCCCAGTTTGAAGGCTTGTCAAGTCTGAGATAAGAGAGTTCGGCCTTGCCCCTTGACTTGCTGAGAACCATTATAAGGTTTCCTGCTGTTGAAGAGGAGACATTGACATCAAACCTGAAGTATTTTTTTATTCCATTCTCTTTATCTTTTACGATAAATCTGGAGACTTTGTTTCCGGGAAGGAAATCAATAAGGATACCCAGATTCAGCTTTGTTGAGACTATCTTGTTGTCGATTTCCCACTCGTAGGTGAATTTTGAGGTGTCGCTATACTGGGTTCCGGTGAGCTTAGGGGTGATTTTAAGGCTGTCGTCTACATCTTTTGAATAAATTGTTTCAATTCCTTCAATCTTGAGCTCATTAATCTCCTTGTAATCTTTTTCGCTGGTACCCAAATCCTTGTAGCAAGAGCATATTAAAAGTGCCCCGGTTATCAATAATATTATATTCTTGAATTTCATAACTGATTCTTTTTTAATAGTTGTCTAATTGCCAGGCATTACCATCCGGTCAATATATATTCTTGCACCTGTCTCATCATCGAATGTCGGTATTGCATTCAGATAATTTGCCAGTCCTGTAAAGTACGACCTGCCTTCGTTATTTACATCGAAGGGACATGTTTCTGCATTAGCGAATCTGCTGTTGAACGATATAAGTATCTTCCATTTTTTTGGATGATAGAATCCAATATAATCTTTTCTCAGTGATGATGACCACCATACAGGCTCCGACAAATAGTTGTTTATATGTAGGGTTGCTCTCAGACCGTCTCTCATTCCCAGATCAAAGTCTTCACTGGCTTCAAGTTCAAGGCCCAATAGTACATCCTGAGGGTTAGTGAAGCTCGAACTCAGATCTTTGCGGTATACAAGAATCCTTAATGTATCTCTTAATTTGCCAGCCTTGAAAATCTGTTTTTTCTCAATTTTCTTATAGTGCTTTCCTTCGACTGCTGTTGTTGAGTCTTTAAAAATATTAACATTGTAAGATCTGTCGACATCTGATGGTGTTCCAAGGAATTCGACTATAATTTTTGCTGTATCTGCCTCAACATTGTCTGGACGCATTCCGAATGAGAATGTCTGCCTTGTAATAGGAACCATCTTCTTATTATAGTCAAGAGTGTAATACATAAACTGTATCCTTGACTTCCCTTCGTACATGTTGTCTATCTTCTGGTCACATGAATATGTAATCAGCAAGAGAACAAGAAAGGTTGTATAGTATAGAATTTTTTTCATTTTCATAATTGTTTTGAGTGGTTTTAGTTTCTGTTTCCTGTCTCAATTTCTTTCAATGGTATAGGGATCACAAAAATATTATCGCCCGGAGGAACAATTCCAACCACACCACTGCTGGTAGGAATGCCCAGGTTGAGTCGTTTATATGCGTACCACAGCTGACCCTCTCCAATGAACTCTCTTTTGATCTCCTGAACTATATAATCAAGAGTAAGGAATCCCCAGTGTGAATTGTTTCTGATACGATGGTCCCTTAATGTGTTTATATATTCAAGTGCCTTTGTATCATCTTTACCTAAATAACACTCGGCAAGTATAAGATACATTTCAGATAGTTTTATCATAGGCATTTTAGGGAAAAACTTCTCCTTGTTGTCGACATTAAATTTGACAAAGTTGCCGGTGGAAACGTTGAACCACTTGATATTGCGGATGTCGTCATTATTACTCTCATAAACTGTAGAGATATTTACAAATGGCAGATAGGCAAATCTTGTAGATGTTGCTGTTATTTCCGGATAATGAAGCTGAATTGTATAATCCGGAAGCTTAATGTTTCTCAGTGAGAATATATGCTCGTCTGAGAAAAGAATGTCTATCTCTTTGTCGGACTTGTCTGTACTCGCAAAATCGAGAAGTCTGAATTTACCTGAATTGACAACCTCCTCTGCATATTTGATTGCATTTGTCTTGTCGCCTCTCATAAGGCTAACACGTGCGAGCATTGCTTTTACGCTGTAAAGGTTAATTCGTGCAACATACTTGTCTGCTTCGTTCTTGCTTGTAAGCTGATATGGAGTTGCATCCTTGATAGGATCCGCTGCCAAAAGGGTCTCGGCCTCTTTTAAATCGTTGTAAACCAACTGAATATTCTCCTCTACTGTATACATCGGGGGCAGTGAAACACCGAACTCTGCATTATAAGGAATGCCTTGTATCTTAGGGCTTCTCTTGACATCCTTGCAGAACATTCTTATAAGGTCGTAGTGTAAAAATGCTCTCAGGGCCATTGCTTCTCCCTTAACGGTATTCCTCTCCTCTGGTGTAAGTACCTTAGTGTCCAGAGATACCCATTTGATTATGTTGTTTGCTCCGCCTATTGCCGAATACATGTTTCTCCATATACTGAGGAACTTGTTTTGGAGTGCAGCGTCGGCAAAGTCGTATACCTTGAGCTTTTCGTATGTTGCCGATAGTCCGTCGTAATTATAATACTGAGCCATAACATCCATTGTCTCCATTGTAAGGTTCATACCGTATAATGACGAAGATGCCATCTGGCTGTATACACCAGCCAATGCCTCAGAATATCCCTGAGGTGTGCTGAAAAGTTTCTCTTCAGTTACCTTGTCTACTAAATCTATATCGAGCCATTTATTGCAAGACAAAAGCAAGAAAGAGAGACACAAAGCTGTAATTATCTTAATTTTCATAACTTTATATTTCTTTAGAATGTTAAATTAACTGCAAGTGAGAATGTCTGGGCAAACGGATAAGAGGTTCCTCTCTCTATTTTCACTGTTGATATTCTGAACAAATCACTTGTGGAGAATATCATTTTTGCCCTCTCAATAAATGATTTTTCCAGATATTTCTTAGGTACCTCATAAGACAGCGACAATGTCTGCAGTCTTACGAAGTTGTTGTCCTGAACAAGTCTGGTTGTCTGATAAGGCATAGATGTATCATCGATACGTTTGAACAGAGCAATGTCGCCCGGTTGTTTCCATCTGTCATATAATACTCTCTTGTCTGCATTGTACAAAGGCGAAGAGCCTTCTACTTTCTGTGCAAGTGTAGAGTTGTAGATCATTGCTCCGTACTCGTAAGCTAGTATGACATAGAGGTTGAATCCCATATATGTAAGGTTCGACTGGAAGGTTCCCTGTAAAAGAGGATTTGTGTCACCAATCAGAATCTTGTCCTTAGGGTCATATGTAAATGTCAGGTCGCCATTCAGTTTCCTGAAAATCTCGTTACCGGTTGCAGGGTCGATACCTAATGACTCAACTACCATAAGGGCACTTTGAGAACGACCAGCCTGATATGTCCTCAATGGTTTAGGACCTGTGACATTAGTCTGGGAATTGGCTTCCTGATTCATTGCTTCCAAAGCGTTGGAGAGGTTCTTTATCCTGTTCCTGTTTGAAGATACTCCTAAGGTAACGTTCCAGTTAAGATCTTTTTTTGTGTTCTTGAGAATGTTGAATCTCAGACGCATATCCAGACCAAGGTTTTCCATTGAACCAAGGTTCTCTGTATAGCTGCTGAAGCCTGTCGATGGAGCCACATCTATAGGAAGAAGCAGATTCTGTGTATTCTTCATATAGGCATCTAAATTCAGAACCACTATGTTCTTCAGGAATGACAAGTCGCAACCTACGTTATACTGAATGGTATTCTGCCAGCGAAGTGCAGGATTTCCATAACCAAGTAGCTGAGCCCCGTAGATTCCGTTGTACTCATAATCGGAACTATACTGATACTTTGTAATAGCCTGGTCGGCAGAGAAATTGACCGAACCTGTACTACCTGCAGAGGCTCTCAGTTTCATGGTTGCATCACTTTTCCACCAAGCCTCCTTGTTAAGGTTCCATGCTGCTCCGAATGACCAGAACGGGGCAAAGCGTGACTCTTTACCAAAACGGCTCGATCCGTCGGTACGAAAGGAGATATCGATAAAATACCTGTTCTCGTAACCTACATTCAGGTTAGCAAAAAATCCCACCAACCTCGATTTGTCAAATGATCCCGAAGGTTTGGAATTTTCCTTGAACTTCTGGGCATACTGTACAAATCGCATATTGTCGCTCAGAAAGCCTGTAGCTGTGTATCCGTCACCAATCCTGTTCAATGTGGTTATGTTTGCACCTACCCCAAAGTTTGTGGAATATTTTCCGGCAAAGGTGTTGTTGTAGGAAGCGGTTATGTTACCATCAAAGTTCAGGTCAGATTTGTTCATTGTTGTGTAACTGCCTTTGTTTGCTGCATCGGTCTCCTTATAGAAATATGACGATAAAGGAGAGAGGTATTTCTCTGTCTTCTCAAGTTTTTTGCTCAAGGAGGCCCTTCCTGTAACACGGAAATTATCATTGATCCTGTAGTCAAGATTGACATTATCCTGAAACTCAGTATATCTGTTGAGGTCTGTATTTGGAAGGTTTGCGTTGATAAGTGGATTTACAGAGTTGTTGAAAGCATAGGTGCCTATCATCTCTCCTGTTGTCCTGTCGTATATCCTTTCATTAGGATTCTGTTGTGCATAAGTGGAGAACGAGCCGTATGGAGAGTTATAGCCTTCTACATTGTTTACTGTCAAATCATTCTTGATGACAAACTTGGTTCCTATATTGTAGTTGAAGCTTACGTTTATTCCATATCTCTCTCTTCCTGAACCCTTCATTACACCTTTATCGTTGTCATAATTGAGGGTGATACCATATCTGAAACTTGCATCACCACCCTCTATAAAAGCATTATACCGTTGATTTATGCTTGTCCTGAGTGGCTTTGAGAGCCAGTATGTATCCACGCCTCTCACAACCTCGGAGAGACGGTCATTATATTTGATATCAAGTCCAATCTGCTCCTCCCTGTTGTTGGTCCTGCTTCTATAAACTCCGGCAAGACGTTCATATTCAAGTTTTTCTGTAGCATTCATAAGATTATAATCTCTCAGGTCAGGTACAGAGACAGTAAAGTTCTCATTTGCAGAGACCCTTATCTTGCCCTCCTTAGGTGGAATGGTAGAGATCAGAATCACACCATTTGCTCCTCTTGAACCGTACAATGAGGTTGCAGAGGCATCCTTGAGAATTACAAATGACTCTATACGATTCATATCAAGGTCATACACTCTTACCGGTGAGACCTCTATACCGTCAAGGATATACAATGGTGCGTTAGGGTTGGTTCTTGCGTCGTCGGCACTTGAACGCAGGTCAAATCCGTTTTCTCCGCGTATTGTGATTTCCGGCACTCTGTTAGGGTCCGAACCATATTCTGTGTTAGGGATTGCCCTTACCGAAGGGTCGAATGCAGAAATTGCCTGCATGAAGTTCATAGATCCTACCTGCCTTAGCTCATCTCCCTTTACAGTAACTGTCGAACCTGTGAGACTTGATTTTGTCTTGTTGAAATAACCTGTTACTACAACATTGTTGATGCTGTTTTCAGATTCCTTCATTATTACTTTGTTAAATGACTTCAGGTTGGAGGGTTTGAACGGCATTGTCAGGTCGTTGAAACCTATATATGAGAATCTGATATTTGCTGTTTCATAAGGAATTTTAAGTTTGTAGTTACCATCGAGGTCCGTTGTTATACCCTTGGTGGTTCCTACAATATGGATATTAACACTTATGAGGGGCTCGCCCTTCTCGTCAGTCACAACACCTTGAATTTCGTACTCTTTCTGCTCTTTTTTAACATTTTGGGCAGTAGTTTCTGCCGCTTGTTTTTTGGGGATAATGACAATAAGGTCCTTCTCCACTCGGTATGTAAGCGCAGTTGACTCAAGTAACTGGCTTATGGCAGATTCTAAGGGTTTGTTTTTAAAATCGACACTTAGTTTTTTTGACAAATCGGCCTGATTGTTGTTTTGAAAAATTGCAACATTTGTCTGTTTCGAAATTCTGTCCAGAATGGTTGTAATTGGCATGTTATCAACCTTGATGGTCACCAGAACCTGAGGAAACTGTTGTGCCTGAAGCGGTACAACTGCGAATGTAGCAATAATCAATAGAAATAATTGATAAAGATTTTTCATCGATAGTTTTAATATTGGTTATTTATATGGTTAGTTTTTTTTGGACAATACAATTGCGTCGTCTATTAAGTTCCATTCCAGACCGGCACTTTCTGTAATCAGTTCAATTATCTCCTTTGGATCATACGACTTAAGCAATTTGCCGGAAAATCGTAAAGAAGAGAGAGTTTCGTCCTGTAATACCAGTTTGAGGCCATAAAACCTTTTAATCATTGTTGTAAGTTCATTCAGTGGGATGTTATGGAACCAAGTCTGGCCGTCTATCCATGAATTGTACTCACTCACATCTACTTGTTGTGTTATTACTGACTGGTTGCTCTGGTTGTATCTTATCTGGTCACCTACTGCCAGTAATACTTGCTGGTTGTTTACTCCAACCTGCACTGAACCCTCCGATAGTGTCACATGGTGCGATGCATCATCATCATAGCAACTTATATTGAAGCATGTACCCAAAACCCTTGTCATCAGCTTCTTTGTCTCTACAATAAACGGTGTCTTGTCTTTCTGCTTTGCAACTTCAAAATAGGCCTCTCCCTTGAGGTAGACCCTTCTCTCCTTTCCGGTAAAGGCTACCGGATATCTTAATTCACTCTCTGCATTCAGCCATATTTTTGTGCCATCGCTCAATGTAATCTGGTATGTGCTTGCTATAGGAATCCTCAGGGTATTGTACTTAACCTCAGTCACATCATTTGCTCCTGAATATGATAAACCGTTGGATACTCCCTTCTCAATATTGACTCCACTATCCTCAATTTTCGCATCTATGTCGGACAAGGTGACCTCTCTTCCGTCCGAAAGTACAAGCGTAGGTGACTGTGACTTTATGACTGCCACTTTAATATCCTTGTCGGCAAATTGTACCGGTCTATCCTTATAGTAATCATAAATGCCAAGAGTCAGCATCAGCAGTGCCACTGCTGCAGCAGAGGTTATATATGCAAAGATGTTCCTCTTTCTCTTCTGTATGTGTTTGATTTTGATGTTTGCCTCTTCACCGAGGATGGTGTCAAGAATCTGTCTTGCTTCTGCCTCCTCGCTAGCACTTAATTTCCTGTTTACCTTTCCGGCAACATACAACTTTTGAATACTCAGGAAGTAGCTTTTGTTTTGAGGCGACTCTTCAATCCAATTCAATAGCTTCTGGTTTTCCTCAGAGGTACTCTGATTGTTTAAAAACTTGACAATAATTAAATCCATTTCTATCTTCATTTATATAATAACGACATGACCGGTGCCATACCCTAACAAAAGGGTAATTATTTATCAATATATCTTTTTTATTGGAATTCGTCTGATTCTTCATAAATTTATGGAAATCATATAAACAAATATTTTGTCATGGTAAAATTATTTATAGCCGGTGGGACATTATCTATGTCTGTACTATCAGTTGAGCTGATTATTTTGATTCTTGCCGCATGGAAATTCCCTTCCCGCGTAAAAGAGGTTGGGTTGATTGCGTTGATGACCGGTCTTGTGAGTGTTATGACTGGTATGTATCAAGGGTTCGGCGCGATTGAGCTGGCAGGGGACATATCAACCGTAGTATTCATTAGCGGCATGAAAGTAGCTCTGATCCCTATTATCTACGGAAGTCTCATTTATCTGCTATCGCTGATTATACGGGTTATCCAGAAGCCAAGATGAGTTAAGAAAGTTTTTCTTTAACCATATCCCTGTACTTTCTTGATATTTCAATTGATTTTTCTCCAATATTCACTATTGAAGAGTTGTATGCAGTTATATGTTTTCTATTTAGCAGAAATGATCGGTGTACCCTAATAAAGCGATGATCCAAGACATCTTCCCATTGAGAAATCTTCATTTTTGTCCTGTAGGACGTTCCTGTGGTTGTTCTTATCCATACCTCATCGTCTTTTGACTCTACATATGTTATGGAATCAATTTCAATTGATATCCTTTTTCGCTCAGATATAAATTCGATAAACTTCTCCTCATATTCCGATGTGAACAATTTCATCGCAATAATCTTTTCAATAGAAATAAAGGAGACAAGCAGAACCCAGATAAATATTGGATTGATAATAATATCGGGGCAATCATGGGGACCCGATTTCTCCAAATACCAATAAGCGAGAAATATTCCAAGATATTCTATGAATAGTGTAGATAACGCCAGATACAATGAATTCAGCACCCCTTTCGTCCGGTCCTTAAATGAGAGATCCTTTAAGAAATACTTTGCAAACAAAGCTCCCGGCAAAAACATTACTGACAATAAAAGAGCATAGGAAAATGAGTTTAGTATACTTACAAGAATTCCACTCATGACCAATGTTACGAGCGACCAGTATATTAAACTGAAATACTTTTTCATACAGTAAAATTAGGTATTCTTCCGGCATAACTAAATAAATATTTGACCCTCAAAGCTCAATAGGGGGATTTGACATGTCCTGAACAGGTTTTTACTTAAGCAAAAAGGAGATTATGAGCTAATTTTGCAGAAACATTTAAAACCAATATTAGGATTAAATTATTTTCCATGGGAGGTCCTCTTTTTTTGATATTCCTAACAATTG
>CAZREC010000093.1:0-10435 GCA_964599025.1 uncultured Muribaculaceae bacterium
CAGCTAATTACGAAATTCCATTGAAAATATTTATATGAATTATTTTTAGTACAAGTGTAAAATCAAGATACTTATGAAAAACTTCAAGGAAGTTTATTGACGATCTTCCATATAAAAAATGTACAAGAATGATCATTTCTTTATATATTTATAAACTAAAACGCCAAGAATATGAACGCATTAGAAAACCATCAGGAAGTATTCCCAAGAAAGTCCCCACAGAATAATCATTTGTTAATTTTTCTGCTGTTAATGTTTCTGCCACTGATCTCATGTACCGTAACAAGAACCGTTTCGGGTACAATTTCGGGTCTTAATAATGACACTCTGTACATCTCTCTCGAGGCAAGTGACTCTATGGGATATCAGACTTTAGAGGATACTATATTGATGAAGAGTGGTCATTTTGCATTTGACGTTGAGAAAGGGCATTTCACAACAGTTAAAATAATTCCGGCAGGAGGACCGGCAAATATCCGTAAAAGTGGAATGTCCGGTATTTATTGTTCTGAATTTATCGAACTTTTTGTCGACAAGGGAGAAAAAGTGACTGTAGATGCAATTTATGATGGTAAGGTGATGCAATATTCTCTAAAAGGGACTCCTCTGAACGAAAAATATTCCGGATACCGTAACTCCTTGTTTGAACATCAGCGTAAACGGACTGAGGCATTAAGAGAGATAGGTCGCTTGCGATCTGCCGGAGAACCTCTGATCAAAGGACAGAAGATGTTAAAAACACCAATGGACTCTATCAGGAAAATTACAACCGGTTTCATTGATGATAACCTGAATTCTCCTCTCGCTCCCTATGTTATTCTGATGAATTTCGGACCTGATTATGGTATTCTGAATGCATATAAGGATAAATTTACCCCGGAGGCACTAAAACATCCTCTGACAAAGGAGTATCTGAATTATGTGAAGTATGCAGAGAATTTTGACAAGGATAGGAGTAACGAGAAGGCTTTCCTTGAACTCAAGGGAAAGCAGGCACCAGATTTTACACTAAAAACAATTGGCGGAAAAGATTTTACCCTCTCCTCTCTTAAGGGCAAATATGTCGTTCTGGATTTCTGGGGAAGCTGGTGCGGATGGTGTCTTGAGTATATGCCTGATTTATTGAAATATCATAAAAAATACAGTCATGATATAGTTGTTGTTACAATCGCCTGTAAAGACAAAGATAGTGAGTGGCGCAAAGCCGTAAGTGATCTTAAAATGGATGGTCTAATAAATATTTTTGATGCAAATAATGTAGTTGCTGGCTTGTATTATATCACAGAGTACCCGACACAAGTATTGATAACTCCGGAAGGTACCGTTGAGCCATTTGTAGGGAATGAATTATATGACCGTCTTGATAAGCTTTTTGGGAATAAACATTAAAACATTTACCTGTAAAGCAATAAAGATATTTATACCAATCGGTATTATACTAATTAGTATAAAAATATGTGTGCAAAATTTGTAAAGAGAATGGTTACGAAATCGCCGATAACTTTACCCCTGTGGGCGAAATGGTCAAGCTTGGTTCAGGAGCTTCTCGTGAAGTTGAAAATCCTGAAGGCAATCTGCGGGTAGAACTCACTTTTGATGGTGAGATTTTTTGGACCACACAGAAAAGAATGACAGAGATATTCAATGTTGATGTTAGTACGATTAGTTCCCATTTTCAACAGATTTTCGATTCAGGTGAACTAAACAAATATTCAGTTATCCAAAAAATTAAGATAACTGCCAATGACGAAAAACAGTACGATACAAAATTCTATATGAATTTATCCGTATGGGCTTTGTTATGGAAGATGAACGTTTCAAGAAGGTGGTAAATGTATTCAGACAACATTTTTTACTGATATTTTCAATCAGTCATTATATCCAAAATAATTATAATTGCCCCTGTATAAGGATGAGTAGGATACTTCTGCTGAAATATTGGGAAAACAGATTTGATAAATTTTATATCTAAATATTTCTTGCTATCCGGATTTGTTTTAAGATCAATAAGTTCTGAATAGAGAAGTGAATATGACAGAGGATCTATATTAGATTTTATATATTCATTTTGCATATCTATCATTTCCCTGGCTATTGATGCCATTTTTGAAAAAATAAAATTAAACTCATCTGAAAACCACTCCTTTGATAACTTAAGTCTTGATTGCTCACGAAACAACTCAGAAAGTTTAGCTTCGTCATTTGTTTCTTTTATCTGTTTATCCAGGCGTTTAGCAAGTTCACTATAATGGTTACCATTTTTTTGTAAAGAATCCATAGACTTCAAACAATTATTCATCAACGGTTCAAATTTATGTTTTTGTAGTGCTTGATATTTAGTCAATCTGTCAGTAAGTTCTCCTCCCGAGATAATGTTTTTATCGGCATCTTTCTTAGGGTGTAACTCAAAATTGATTGTGTCACAATCAGGAAAGAAAGCAGCTGAAAGCCCATTAATATGTTCATTATCAAATATAAGATAGTATTTTTCCATGAAATGTGCGTTTAGAAGATATTCAAACCTGCCGTCAATCACAGGGATTTTAATGCCTTTTAATTGGGTCTCACCCGTTAGTGGAACAAGAAGCAATGTATTACAATTACTGCCAGCTACTTGACCTGTAATAGTGCACTTAATAGTTTGGTCTTCTGTTTCTTGAGCAACAGCTTGGTTCCTTATAATACAGAGAATTAATGTCAGAGATATTAGGATGTTTTTTTTCATTACAACAGTATATTACAGTATTTTATAAAGTTATGATTAAAAAAGCTTTTTGCAAAAAATGGTTAAAGTATTATCAGGCCAATAGCAAAACACACAATTTCCAGATACTAAAATCTAGATTTCCGCCGCCCGCTTTTGTGCGATATTGATCACATTATCGAACAGGAGATCGATGTTATTATCTGTCAGATACCTGATCCCGGCCTCTGTGGTGCCACCCTTACTGGCAATATTGTCGA
This sequence comes from uncultured Muribaculaceae bacterium, assembly GCA_964599025.1. GTDB lineage: Bacteria > Bacteroidota > Bacteroidia > Bacteroidales > UBA932 > Bact-08. The sequence continues at coordinate 2,965 of CAZREC010000093.1, forward strand.
TAAGCCTGTCTATGCTCAAACTATCGCAATACTCCCGATAATAGTCAGTTGTTCCGGCTAAGAGCCCAATCAGCATTCTGTTTACATCATGTTCCTTAAACCCAATCTCCATTATTTTTGTCTTCTGTACATCCAGAAGCTTTAATAAAAATGCCGGACCGCTTCCAAAAATTGCAGTGAAAATATCGAAATCCTTTTCCGGCATCTCTATCAAAACGCCAAGTCCCTCCAATAACTGTCTGATATTGTTTTTATAAGGGTTTTCGATATCGTTGGACGCATAAGCCGTGACAGAGCTCCCGAACTCAATTGCAAGATTTGTCATGATCCTTGTAATTGAGATGTCGGAACCTATGCTTTCTGCAATAAAACTTATGCTTTTACCAGCTACGACAGAAATAATCAGTTTGTCCCTTAAATTTTCTTTTTTAAGGTGATCCAAAACGCTGAGTATGTTCTGAGGTTTTATTCCCAGCCATATCACATCTGAATTGATTGTCAGTTCAGATATTGAAGAGAATGCCCTTAACTCTTTGTGGGAATTTGTTTTTGAATAATAACCGAATGTGTTTTCATCACTGTTTTTTACAGCCTTGTGAATAGCGCGTATTACATTACCGTATCCTATAAATCCGTGTCTCATAATGTTTAAATGGTTGAATTTTTATATCCTGCATGACAGGAAAAAGCTTAAATTACCGTTATCGGCAACCTAAACAATAAATAAAAGATTTATTTGGCGGGGAATTCTATTGGTGAACAAACTCCCCTTTAAGAAAGGGAAAGATAATTAACCCCGAAGGGGGATGGAGTATGGTTCACCAAAAACATTTAAACAAATTTGAATGCAAATATAAAAATTTATTAGAAAAAATACGCATCAGCGTGGCACGATAAGTGGTAACTCATACATTATTAGGCTAGTAGTACAGATAATAATATTGGTCAAATTCCATATTAATCAGGATAATAAGCAGTTACCACATATCGCGCCACGTGATATCATTTGACCACCTTCACATACTTCTCGCCGTTCATAACCAGGTCCTTTCCCTCCAGGCGATATTCTATAACGGCTGGAAATGAGTTGTTTATGAATATCCACATACGGCCATCTCTCAACTCATATGAATTATATCCTGGTCCGTCTGGAATCCATTGAGTGGTAGAGGTTTTCATTGCCTTACTGTATGTCCAGTCCTTATTCAATACAACCCTTGTAGTGTAAGTTACACCTTCATGCTTGAAATACTTTTCCCATATTCCCACCAGACCTTCGGTAACATTTGATTTGTCTGCGGCCTTGTCGTAGCTTTTGGCAGGGTTGGCCCCCTTAGCAAGCAACAGATCAACCGATTTTGTGCGACTGTATCGCTTTGCCCAGTACAAAGCAGTATGTCCCTCTTTGTCTTCAACCTCAAGCTTTGCCCCTTTCTTGATAAGAAGTTCCAGGATATCTGTGTATGTGCCATATTTGTTTCCTAATGCATTCACTCCACCGGCGGCATGCATCAGGGCAGTTTTACCCCATTTGTCCTGCAACTCAATGTCGGCACCTTTGCTTAAAAGTAATTTGACAGCATCCACGGAGCCACCAACAACAGGCATAACACCAAGTACAACCTTTAACAAACCTCCCTTTACAGCAAACATCAGGACGCTTTCGCCATTCTTGTTCTGCATGTTTATATTTGCACCTTTGGCAATCAGAGTTTTAAATGGACCGATTTTTTGTACGGAATAAATCAACGGGGTATTTCCATTGCCATCCTGAGCATCAATCTTTGCACCTTTCTCAATAAGCAGGTTTAGTATCTTGTCGCAACCCTTTTCATTCGGGTCGGCAACCATATAGTTGCTCACCGCTTTATGTAAAGGTGTATAGTCAAATTTGTTTCTGGCATTTACATTGGCTCCGCGTGAAACGAGCATCTCAACCATTTCCGGCATAGAGGTCTCCATAAGAGGAGTATATCCACCAAGGTCATCGTTACCCTCAATATTCGCCCCTTCATCCAGTAGGTATTTCGCCATCTCCAGTTGATTGGATATTACCGCCCAATGTAAAGCACTGTATATGATTTCGCTCTTAACGCCAAGGGTGACGGCTCTTGCCATCAGTAATTTAGCTGCTTCGATATTTCCTTTCATAGCAGCATAGTCCATTGCATTTGGCGAAACTTTATAGGTCGATTGTCTGATTAGGATATTAGCTCCTTTATCTATAAGCATCTTTACAACATCTGTATATTTTCCGGCAGCAAGCATCAAAGCAGTCTCTCCACCCTTTGACTGAAGATCGAGCTTTGCACCTTTGTCAATAAGAATCTTTGAAATTTCCGTATTATGCACACCCAGCATTAACGCCGTATAACCTAACTTGTTCTGGATATCTATCTTTGCCCCCTTGTCAATCAGGAGCTTTGCCGACTCTGTGTAAGTGAAATTGGGTGCGCCAACAGCAAACATAAGTGCTGTATATCCACCGCTTTCGTGAAGCTTTCCGTCCCACATTATTTTGTCGTCCTGCAGATCAAGCATGGCACCCTTATCTATAAGCAGTTTTACAATTTCCGGAAACTCTATGTTCTTCATAAGAACCTGATATTTCCACGAAAGTTCGGGCATCGACTCTATGTTCCACTCGTTGAGTTTTATACCTTTGGCATTAATCAGCAACTTAGTCATCTCCGGAAATGTACTGGTAGGTGACATGGCTAAAATACTCTCCTTTCCCGGTTTTGTATTGGGGCTTACCCCTTTTGCCAGCAAGGCCTTTACTTCATCAATTTTTCCATTAATCACACTGGATAAGATATCCTGACAAAACAGATTGTTGCTGCTCAACATGAGCATGGCCGATAAGATGATTCCGGCAAAAAGAGTTTTCTTCATATTTTAAATTATAGCTAAAGCGCTAAGGTAGTCAATTTACCTGAAACGAACGTCGGAAATCTATCAGTGAAAACTCAGTTAAAGCAGTCCTAGAGTTTTACTCCTTGCAAGCATGCAGGCACCCATTATACCACACTTGTCGCCAAGTTTTGAAATTTTCACCTTGGTGTCCTTGCTCACCAGAATGAGCGAATACTTGTTGATAGCACTTTTTATAGGCAGAAGTATATAATCTCTGGCACTTGACAGTGTTCCACCAATTACTATAAGTTCCGGGTTGAAAAGGTTTATCAGACCTGAAATGGCTTTTCCCAGTTCATTACCTACGGATTCCATTATCTCTATCGCCAGTACATCTTCCTTAAGCACAGCATCCATAATATCCTCCAGGGTAATCTGTTCGCCACGGCCATACTTGTTTGAGAGCATAGACACCCTTCCCTCCTTTAGCTTCTCCATGAATATGCGGTGTACTGCAGATCCCGAGGCCCCTGTCTCAAGGCAACCGCGTTTGCCACACCTGCAGATTATCTCATTGTCGAAAAACGGGAAGTGTCCGTACTCTCCTGAAAACCCTGATTTGCCATAGTACAGCTTGCCGTCGATAATGATTCCTATTCCCAGTCCCCAGCTGGCATTTATGAAGAGCATGTTCTTTGGACTGTTGTTTTCACCAAGCATATACTCTCCGTAGGTCATGGACCGAGAGTCGTTCTCTATGAACACACTACAGTCTATTCTCTCCTCAATCAACATAGAGAGAGGCTTTTCGTCGAGATAGTAAAAGCTGTAGCTGTAGCCCGACTCGGAATTTACACGACCGGAGATATTTACACCAACTGCCAGGATTTTATCCTTAGGTACTGAAAGTTTAGAGATATAAGAATTAATAAGAGAACATAGCTTATCCAGGGACTGCATGGTATTCTCAAGTATGAACGTCTTATCTTCATGCTCTATCAGTTGCCCCTTGAATGTTATAAGACCAAGAGAGAGGCTGTCCTTTTTGATGTCCACTCCAACAAAGTAGCCGGCTTCAGGGTTAAGTCCGTACATATTTGGTCTGCGTCCCCCGCTTGTGCCCTGCTTTCCAAAGTCAATCACAAATCCTTCGCTTATAAGTTCCCCTATGAGCTTTGTAATTGTAGGGGCGCTGATATTGACCTCCTTGCTAAGATCTGTAATACTGAAGTTCCCATTTACAACAAAGAGCCTCATGAGCTCCTTCTTTAAAGAGGCGCTCTTGTTTCCGTCGCAGGATTGTTGTAAAAATGAGGTATTCATATTTGAAAAATGATTTATTTTCCTAACAAATGTATTACTTATTATTGATTTTCGAAACCCTTATCGGCATTCACAAGCTTGTCGTACCAGTTGAACTTTAAAAAAGTCATAGTAACGGCAATCACGGCTAGTGTTATCCAGATTGCGTTGGTTTTGTGTATAATTATATAGATAGGCAATACAACCAGCGACATCTGCCATATAATTCCGGCAACTACGTTTGCCATATCCCTTCCAAAGTCTTTATTTGCTTCAAATTCAGGATATTCTTTAACTACTTTTTCGTAGATAGGTTTCCAGAATCCCCAAGGACGTACATTTTTATAGAACTTCATAAGAATTTCATCTGTGTCGGGTTTGGTAAGCAGACTACCGGCAAAACATCCGATAAATGAGAAGCCGAGAATTATTGGAAAGAAGTAGATATCTGTAAAGTCTGGGAAAACAACCAGCTTAACGGTAGAGGCAATCAACCCTGCAAGCATTCCCCAGAAGTAACCGTAACCGTTGAATCTCCACCATATCCATTTAAGAACGTTAGCGGCTGCATAGCCACCATAAAGCGAAGATGTGATCCATAGCGTGAGGGAGTTTAGTGATTTGGCATAAAATCCGAAGGCAACTCCTATCACTACCAGAACTATAGATGCAAGGTAGCTGAAACGTACGTATGTTTTAGGAGCTGCATCTGGTTTTATGTATTTCTTATAGAGGTCATTAACTATATAGGCAGGTGCAGAGTTTACAAATGCTGCAAGTGTTCCTACAAATGCTGCAAGAAGGCCCGCAAGAAGCAAGCCTTTCAAACCGATAGGAACAAACCGGGTTATAGCTACCGGTAATATGGTTTCAAAGTCCATTGCAGAACCGAGGCCGGCCAGTTCAGGAGATAGATAGACCAAAGAGAGTGCCGCAAGACCTGCAACCATAAGGTATCTCGGAGCAAAAAGCAGGAGAATTGTTAATCCGCTCATCTTTGCAGCCTCCGAAGGTTTCTTGGTAGAAAGTATACGTTGCATGTCGTAGCTTGGAACCGGGCCGGCCAGACTTGCAAAAATACCTTTGAATATCATCATCAGCACCAGTGCTCCAAACAGGTCGTACCCATCCGTAGATATCTTGTCATTAAGGGCAGGCATGAGTCCGTCCCAGTTCATGTTAAGGTGCCATCCAAAAAAGAGATTGTCCCAACCGTCAGGAGTAAGAGCCGCTATCTGTTCTCCGGTAACTGATGTGTAGGCTATATAACCAACAATAAGACAAGAGATTGTCATTATTGTAAATTGAAAAATATCTGCCGCTACAACACTCATCATTCCACCTGTCAGAGTGTATAGTGTAGTTATACCTATTATAATAAGAGCATAGGACTGGGCAGATGTAAGAGTCATGAAACCTAAATCGGCTGTGAGATCCCACGGGAGAATCTGTATTGCAAACTTGCCGATACCTTCGAAGAAGTATGCCATGAAGCCAATAACACTAATAATGGCAAAGCATATTACAACTATATGAGACATCTTGCCGCCTCTTCCGCTGAATCTGGTGAGGATCCACTCCGCACCTGTCATAACATTTGAACGACGCATCCATATTGCAAGGAAGACCATAACGAACACCTGGTTCCATACAGGCCACAACCACGGCAACCATACACTTTTAATTCCATACACAAACAATATGGCCACAGTCCACATCGTACCTGAGATATCGAACATGCCGGAGGCGTTTGAAAGTCCAAGAAAGTACCATTTGATTTTTTTCCCTCCAAGAAAATAGGAGTCTAAGTTTTTTGAAGCTCTTTTGGACAAGAAAAAGCCGATGGCCAGAATTGTCAGGATATAGCAACAGATTACCAGAATGTCTATCCACGAAAGGCTCATAGTGTTTAAGTTTAATTAGTATATAACCCCGCAAAAATAATAAAATTTTCTAACGATACAAAAATGGCAATAAAATTTAAGAACATTGCTATAATTAATAAAAATATTTAATAATAGTTGTGTTTATAAAAAATATATTTATTATGTTTGTGGTAAATTAATCGATAAAACTCAAGACTTAATTATGAAGCGTTTCTTACTACTGATTACACTCTTTTTTATTGTCGGCACTTCATTTGGACAGGTAAAGCCAAAATATATGTGGTTCGACTGTGAAGCTAATTACGAAAGGCTAAGCAGCAAGGATTCTATCGTCTTTTATCTCAAGAAGGTAAAAAGTATAGGTTTTACAGATGTTGTTATAGATGTAAAGTCTATTATGGGAGAGGTTCTCTATAAAAGCAAGATTGCTCCTTATATGGGAGAGTGGGAGGGCCACTACAGGAGCGAAGATTTTGACATGCTTAAAATTTTCATTGAGCAGGGACACAAACTGGGGCTTAAGGTACATGCCTCACTTAATGTATTTGCCGGAGGTCATAACTTCTTTAACAGAGGAATTATCTACAAGCAGCATCCTGAATGGCAGTCGCAGGTGTACTGGCAGGGAAAGATAATGCCAATCGGGGAGATGAAGTGGAACTACAATGGTATGATGAACCCGGCAAACCCGGAGGTCCGCAAGTATCAACTGGAAATCCTTAAGGAGTGTGTTGCAAAATACAAAAATCTTGACGGCTTGATACTGGACAGGATGAGGTTCGACAATATAACTTCAGATTTCAGCCCTCAGTCAAAAGTTCAGTTCGAAGAGTATTCGGGACTGAAACTAGAAAAATACCCCGATGACATTCTTTATTGGGAGACAGTTAATGGAAAAATGGAGTGGAAGTTGGGAAAACACTTTAACAAATGGGCAGAGTGGCGCGCGATGATCATAAAATCGTTTGCCGAGGATGTACACAGGGAGTTGAAAAAGTTAAACAAGAAGCTGGCACTGGGAGACTATACAGGTGGTTGGTATCCAACTTATTATCACGTAGGGGTAAACTGGGCAAGCAAGACTTATGATCCGTCAAAGGAGTTCAAATGGGCAACCCCAGAGTACAAGAACAGCGGATATGCAGAACTGCTGGACATATATATGACCGGCCTCTATTATACAAATGTAACCAAGGACGATGTTGACAAGGCAAACGGTGTCGTTGGAAAGAGAACCGAGGCAGGTATGGACAACAGCAGATCATACTGGTACTCAGTTGAGGGAGGGGCAGCATTGGTCAAGGAGATAACAGCCGGAGTTGTTCCGGTAACAGGCTCACTATATGTTGAACAGTACGAAGGTAACAGTGAGTTGTTCAAAAAAGCAGTAAGACAGGCTCTTATAAGTTCAGACGGCCTTATGATCT
>CAZREC010000094.1:0-10236 GCA_964599025.1 uncultured Muribaculaceae bacterium
CTGTATAATAAGCATATATTAAAAACTTCAAGGAAGTTTTTTACCATCTTCAGAGCTTTTTAGGTTGCATCATTCTCCAGTAGCAGGTTTCAACCACAGTACTCAGCCCTATGCTTTCATGGCCAAGTGCTGATAATCAATTATTTAACAAATATTCACATTAAGCGTATTTGCCTGATAACCAAAGACATGCCATGAAAGCATAGAGCTAAACTTGCGGATTGTGTGAAAATCAAGAGAGGGTGTGGGATTGGCAGGTACTTGCAGGGAGATTTGGACACCCACTAAGCGAATGGAGAGTTAGAAAAAACGAGAGCTAAGTGGGTAAACCCGACACAGGCATTTGAGAATTTTGCATCTCAAAAATTTGATTGTGTAGTTGCCCGAAGGGGCGTTGCATGGAGCATTTGGTTACCCGTTAAGCGAAAGTTGCGTTTTGAAAAACAACAAGCGACCCCTGCAGCTCTTTGCAAAAGTACAATCTTGGGGTCGCCTTTGTTCTTTAGCAAATTGAGCGCTAAGCGGGTAAATGCGGTGCACTGCCCCTTCGGGCAACTACACAACAAACAAGAAAGGAGATGCAAAACCTACTTATACAGATAATATTTCTTCGAAAGCACCCTGAACGCCTCAACATCCTTGTACCAGTAATCCTTGATATCCGCAAACTTATGCCGTTGCGCAAAACGCAACCTTATCTGGTCGCTGCCGGAAACCTGATCAAACATCCTGTAACGTTTTTCATCGGCATTTTTAAACACGGCTTTGTCGGGATACAGATCAGCAAGAGCCTCCATCACGTAAAACTGAATATCAGTAAGCGCAACTTTTTCGTAATCAAGAATATGAACCTGAACTCCCTGATAATTCAAACCAACTCCAACAGAATAGAACGGTTTAAAGTGTATTGGTCTGAAAACAACACCCGGCAGTTTGTATCCATTTAATTTATCGGCGAGTTCTTCTGCGTTTATCCAGTCAGAGGTAAAAACCTGGAACGGGATAGTGTAACCTACACCAATCGAGATATAACCCAACTCACCCAGAATACCCGATACCGGGTAGAAAAATGCACTTACAGGTTGAGGAATATGAGGAGATGACGGCACCCACTGAAGACCGGTTTTGTCGAAGGTCATATCCCTGCTCCATCCTGCCATTTTCACAACCGAAAGCTTGCACTGCTTACTCAGCATTTTTTCTCCGTTTAGCAGAAGTGCTAGTTCGCCGCAGGTCAGACCATAAATGTAAGGAATCTTAAACTGACTCACAAACGATATGAAACCATCCTCAACAAGATTACCCTCTACTTTCAAACCACCCAGTGGATTAGGCCTGTCAAGTATAACCAGTTCGATATTGTTTTCAGCAGCGGCCTCCATAGCAAGACCCATCGTACTAATATAGGTGAATGACCTGCTTCCAATATCCTGAATGTCATATACCAGCACATCGATCCCCTTTAACATTTCGGGAGTGGCCTTGCGGGTACTGCCATAAAGAGAGTAGACAGGGAGCCCGGTCTTAGGGTCGTTCACAGTTTCAACTTTATCACCGGCGTGTGCATCACCCCTCACTCCATGCTCAGGGCCAAAAAGAGCCACAAGCTTTACGTTGGGGGCTTCAAACAGAATATCAATGGTTGATTTTACATTATTGTCAAAACCTGTGGGGTTTGTAATAAGACCCACACGCTTTCCTTCAAGAATCTTGAAATTCTGATACTTGAGAACCTCTATACCTGTTTTGATTTTCTGGGCATGTGCCGCTCCCGCAAATATGCAGATTGCAGAGATCAGAAATAATATTTTTTTCATATCACGAGATTTTTAAACTATTAAATACAGAACTATCCCTTCGCTACCTCTTTCTTGCCAAATCCCTCATCCACCTTAATAAACGAGGTTACTATAATTGTTGCCACACAGCAGATCATTACCCAGTAGAAGAAATTCTGGTACCCGATAAGCTCCTGCAGCCAGCCTGCCGACATTCCCGGCATCATCATACCCAGAGCCATGAAAGCAGTACAGATTGCATAGTGTGCCGTTTTGTGCTCCCCTACTGCAAAGTATATCATGAACAACATATAGGCGGTAAACCCGAATCCATAACCAAACTGTTCAATGAATACGCACAGGTATACAACAAAGAGATTTTCCGGCTGGAACACACTCAGGTAGACGAATGTTGCACAAGTCAGCGATATTGTCCATGCCATTGGCCATAGCCATTTTTTCAGACCACCTTTGGCAGCAATTATACCTCCAATTATACCACCCAACGTTAATCCAAGTATACCGATTGTCCCATAAACCAACCCAACCTGACCGGTTGTAAGCCCCATTCCTCCAACCTCTCTGGCATCCAGAAGGAAAGGAGAGATAAGCTTCACCAGCTGAGCCTCCGGCAGACGATAAAGCAGCAGGAAGGCAATTGCCACCCAAATCTGTTTCTTCTTGAAAAATGATGCAAATGTCTCAAAAAACTCTTTGAATATGGTACCCGGAGTAACCTCTTTTGCAGGTTTGTCAGAAGCCGGCCGAGGAAGTATGAATCTGTGATAAAGGGCCACGGCCATAAAGAAGCCGGCCATAATGAAGAATGTGATTGACCATGCAAAGGTGATATTTCCCGATAATCCGTTAAATGTAGCAGATGCCTCGGTCTTAAGCTTAGGATCTGCCTGAACCAACAGGTAAGCCGGCTTGTTCCAGTTTTCCGATGTAAACTCAATCCTTTCGCCATAGGCAATGAAGATACTCTTATCACCCTTTTTCAAAGAGGTGTTCAAAACGATTTTTTCACCAGCGGCAGGAGCTTTTATCAGCTTAACACTTACCAGATGAGAATTTCCGGTGAGTTTATGAACCTCCTTACCGGCATTCTCCTCACCGAAGTTGCGTTTTATGAACTTTCCAAGAGGTTCAGAGACACTCTTTGTCCACCACGATTTTTCCGCCTGAATATCGGCTTTTGATTTTTCTGCTACAGCAAATCCGTTGAGTATATTCTGCTCAACAGCATAAGCCTTAAGTATAGCAGCAGAGTCAACTGAAATTGTGTTTGTACTTAAATTCACCAAAGATGGTGTGACCTCAAATGAAAAATCTTCAGTCTGCGCAAGGGCAGATGTGCCACCTTCAAGAGTAGTATCAGCAGCAGGAAGAGTAATAGAATTGCTGAACTGAGGTCCCGCATTCACAACTATCTCGGCCGGTTTTATACCTGTAGAGGATTCAAGAAGACCGGCTATCACAATCAGCAGCCCCTGCCCCATTATTGTAGCCACTCTGTAGAAAGTGCTTCTTATTCCAACATACAACGACTGGTCGTGAGGATCCAGAGCAAGCATGTAAAAACCGTCGGCAGCAATGTCGTGAGTAGCAGAGCTGAACGCAACAAGCCAGAATACCGCAAGTGTTATCTGAAAGAAGTTGCTTGCCGGTATTGTAAAGGCTATTCCTGCCAGACCTGCCCCTACAAGTAGCTGCATGGTCACTACCCACCAGCGTTTAGTTTTCAAAAGATCAATAAAAGGACTCCAGAAGGGCTTGATTACCCATGGCAGATAGAGCCAGCTTGTATAGAGGGCAATATCTGTATTGGATATGCCGAGCCTCTTGTACATTATTACAGAGATAGTCATTACTGCCACATAAGGCAGTCCCTGAGCAAAATACAGCGATGGTATCCAGGCCCACGGCGATCTTTTCTTATTGTTCATTATATGATTATTTGGTGTGATTAATACAATTTCTCAATAGAAGCACCCACGAAATAGTGTAACAGTATCTCGTGGTACTTATATCCCTCCTCACCCATTACAGCTGCGCCAATCTGACAAAGACCCACTCCATGTCCCCAGCCTGCACCCTTTAGTATGAACTTTGCCGGCACCTCACCCTCACCCATAACCTTCTCAACAATGAAAGCAGATGAATAAAGATGTGATTTAGAGAGGGTTCTCCTTATCTCCAGCTCTTTTCCAATTATTCTTGTTCTTTTGCTGCCGACAATTTTCAGTTTCACCAACCTGCCAGATGTTCCTCTTTCAACAGGAATAAGATCAAGAATTTGACCATAATCCACGCCTGATCTTTGCAAAATCAAAGAAGATAGTTCGCTCTGCGAATACTCCACTTTCCATCGGTAGAAATTAACTGTCTCCTGATCGTAGTTGTTGAGAACCTGTGATAGAATATTCTTGTCGGAAGTATTGCAGAATGCCTCCGGTGACGAAAGTATCCACTCTTCAGCATTTTTTTCAACTGTAAGGTCCGGAATCTCAGTTATTGCCTTGCTGTCTCTCACTTTAACCAGATAAGGATAGTGAATATCTTCCCAACAGTTCTGGAACTCTTCAAACACACCCCCGCAGCTCTTTGAGTAGCGGGCATCGCAAATTTTACCTTCGAACATAAGCAGCTGTCCCCACGTCTCCTTTATTGCCTCTTTCACCTTGTCTGTTGAAGCCTTTGTTGTTCCCTGATACCTCTGGCAATGGTCATCGGCACAAATATCAAACTTTGTGTGATCCTCCCTGTCGTACCACTTTATCAGCTCCTCATCTGTCTCATGCATCGTGCTGTATGTCTCCTTAGACTCTACAATATCCTTGTTCTTCTGTATCTGGGCCAATAGCCATGATCTGGATATTACGGCATGTGCCTTAAGAAGTTCCGGCGATGCAGTGGCACTCATCTCAGAAGAGATTACAGATGTAAGGTAATCTTCTATTCCAATCAGATTTATGGCTGTTATCTTATCTCCCTCCACAATAAGTTTGAGAGAGCCCATAAAGCTTTGGTTTTCTTTTCTTTCCCAGTGAAAATTAACCCCTATGGTCACATCGCTGAGTTCGAAGATATCCTGCGAAGGGTTCTCTGGTTCAAACAGAAGTTCGCTGTACGATTGTCCGTTCCATTCTATCTTTCCCTGAGAAGAGTTGACAATCTGCCTGCCACTGCACGCTTTGCCACCACACATAAAACCGGAGGAGAGGTGAAACTCAATCCTGTGTTCCGACATTATACCTACGCTTACTTTTGGCTCTATCATGATTACTATAGTATTGATTTGATTCTGTTTGCTAAAATATGAAGATCCTCAAAGGAGATGCAAACTTCCCTGAGAATATCTCTGATGTCTGTTGCTGAAATTTTAATAAAGTCCTTTTCCAGAGGCGTGATAAATACACCTCCAAGATCAACAGAAGCGGGGCTTAGAAGAATATTTGAATCTCCTTCGGCAAAATATTGCGATGGCCGGTGTTTCGACCTTATGTAAAAAACTGTGTTCCATATACCCTCTGCAAACCAGCAGAGGATATTGAGCATTGGCTCACTCTCTCCCTCCTTAACATCCAGCACATTATAGATTTTCGCGAATATCTCAAGTGACTCCCTTTTTGAGTCCGACTTCAGTATGAGCATACCGTTGATTCCCGATTTAACCTCATATAGCACCGAACTGCCGCTACTGAAGATTATCTCTTTATCCAGCTTGTCCATCTCCTTTTCAACAGGCATAAACCCTTTGTTGCCGGCCTGAAAATGAAAATGGTCAGGCGCAGAGGCTCCGCATTTTGGACCATTGTAAAATAATGTGTAATCCGGCAGCGCTTCGGCAAGATTGAGCATTGCATCAAAATGTCCGTCAATAAGTTGATCCTGATGCTTTAGCAGCGGAATCGTCAAATGTTTAGGAAAAATAGGGAATGGATTTATAAGAACAGTGTACGGATTTGTTGTATCCGAATCATTAATATATTCCAGACCCTTCTGTACAACCGGCCTGTTCTCCTTGCACAGGAAACACCTTCTCTCCTGAATAGACTTTGCATCTACCTTGGCAGAAGATGATACGATTCTTGCCGGATTGAACTGTACCTTAAACGGGAAACCATCTACCATCAACTCTTTTGAGGCAACCCTTTCCAGTGCTTCATAATTTACACGGGCCTGTTCCCAGGAGTCAAGTTGCTCACGGAAAAGTTCTGTCAGGTTCTGTGAATTCAAATTTAAGGTCATCTGCTATTTTTTGCTTTTGTTCATGGCAATCCTTGCCATCAGTTCCCATGTTCTTATCCTGTCCTTGTATGTATTGTGTGCATTCATCTTTACAACATCGAGCGATGCATCGGAATTCTCCTCCCAACGACGGCAATGGTAAAGCACATCATAAATACGGCCAATCTGATACTCTCTGGAAATGTTCAGCCCTAGTGCATAATCCTCTCCATAACTTGTATTTGGCACCTTGATGGCCCTGAGTACCGGAGTGTAGAATGCCCTTGGAGCACCTAGTCCGTTAATTCTTAATGCGTTGTTCCTTCCGTTATCCGGTGTCCACTCCTTATGGTCAATGATTCCCGGAGCAATCATCTCCATGTTGAAGTTTGTCATCATATATGTTCCTACAACCATTGCGCAGTTTTGCTCGTAGAATGAGTTTACCACCTTCTGAAGTGTATTTTCGTCAGAATATACATCGTCGCTGTCCAGCTGAACAGCAAACTTTCCGCACTTTGGATGATGTACCCCGGCGTTCCAGCATCCCCCTATTCCAAGGTCAGTTCTCGCCGGAACAAGGTGAATAAGTCTCGGATCAGCTGCAAATTTTTCGATTGCATCATAGGTGCCGTCGGTAGAGTGGTTGTCAATGATAATCAGATTGAATTTGAAAGTTGTCTTCTGCATAAGCACTGAGCGTATTGCATCTTCAACGGTCCTTATCCTGTTGTATACGGGAATTATTACAGATGCCTCATATTCAAAGTTGTTTTCACTGAACTCAATATGTTTGAACTTAGGCTCAAGGTACCCTCCTATTACTTTAAGGTGGTATGTGCAGGCCGATTCCATTTCGATCTGCACGCCACGATTCTTTGGATCTACATAATCAAAGATCTTCTCCCCCGACTTTCTTGTATCCTGCTCAACCTCTGTATAGAGATATTCGTTAATGTGCACAAGCTCTCCCTTCTGTGAAGCCTTTAATCTAAGATCATACAACCCTGCGTAATGGTATTTTGAAACCATCTCATGTGCTGCTTTCTTTAAAGTAGCCGATCTGTAAAGCATTACTGATCCAAAGTTAAAATCGTCCCTCAGACTTCCTTTCTGATATGTTATTACCGGGCTGATGCTCTTTTTGCCATCAACAATCTGATAATGATCGGCATAAACCATAGCTGCATTTGTATCGTTTGCAATATTCACCATTCTCTCAAGAGCAAACATCCCCATTACAAGGGTTGATTCTTTAGTGTAAATAAGAGTGTATTGCGAGTCCGATCTTTCTGCTATTTTTTTTATGGCTGTTGTGCACTTTAGTGATTCAATATTTACAATCTCACAATCAGGATATTGTTCAATATTCGGGTTTGCCGACATAAGATAGATTTTATCTACCAGTGCAATCTCCTTTAATCCTGTAATTGTTTGTTCTACTTGTGCTTTATCGTGATACGGAATAAAGCAATTTACACATTTTGACATAATTTCTGTATTTGACTATTCGTGCGCTAAGATATTCAATTTTTTAAAGAATTTAGTTAAAATCCCGGGTTAAATTG
Source organism: uncultured Muribaculaceae bacterium (assembly GCA_964599025.1). GTDB lineage: Bacteria > Bacteroidota > Bacteroidia > Bacteroidales > UBA932 > Bact-08. Next base: position 7,580 of record CAZREC010000094.1, read on the forward strand.
GGGGAAAAAGCGTACTTTCGCGCCTTACAAAGTTTTAAATAATGCAAACTTTCGATTTTGTCATTGTGGGGAGCGGTCTTGCAGGTCTTTACGCGGCCTTCAGAGCCTCACGCTATGGAAGTGTTGCCCTCGTCACAAAGTCAAAGGTACGCGACAGCAACTCTTATTATGCACAAGGAGGCATTGCTGCTGTTACCGATGAAGACGATACTCCTGCATTTCATTTCGACGACACAATAATAGCCGGCAGGGGCTTGTGCGACCATTCCGCAGTGAATATTCTGGTTACCGAGGGCCCGGAGAGAATTAGCGAACTAGTAGAGGAGGGTATGCATTTCGATATGTCACAAGGCTCATTTGCTCTGGGACTGGAGGGGGGCCACCATAAAAGGAGGATTCTTCATGCAGGAGGCGATGTGACCGGAATGAAAATCACCAACTTCATGATAGAGAAGGTGCTCCAGTGCAAGAATATCGAACTGTTTGAGAATCATTCAGCTATAGAGGTTTTAACCGACAACGGTACATGCTGCGGAGTAAGAGTCTGGAACCTTGAGACAGACAAAGAAGAGCTCTTTTACGGGAGACACACCTTCCTTACGCTTGGGGGAGCATCTGCAATATACAAGCGCACCTCAAATCCTGAGACCACCATAGGCGATGGTATTGCCCTCTGCTATAATGCAAATTGCGAACTAGCAGATATGGAATTCATTCAGTTCCATCCAACTACAATATACACCCCTTCCGACAAGTCCTATCTTATAAGTGAAGCCGTCCGTGGAGAGGGGGCCTACCTTATCAATCAAAAGGGAGAGCGGTTCATGACCGGCATCCATGAAAATGCAGAGCTGGCTCCAAGGGATATTGTCGCACAATCAATTTATCGTGAAATATCAAAACAGGATAATCCATACGTTTATCTTTCCCTAAAGCACCTTAATCCAAAAAGAATTAAGGAGAGGTTCCCGAATATTTTTGAAAAGTGCCGGCAGCTGGGTATAGATATGACAGATAAAATACCTGTTGCCCCGGCTGCTCATTACATGGTTGGCGGTGTAAAGACCGACACCTACGGCAGGACCAACATAAAAAACCTCTATGTATGCGGTGAACTTGCCTCTACAGGTATGATGGGAGCCAACCGGCTTGCCTCTAATTCTCTTATTGAATGTATTGTCTTCGGGCATCGTGCAGTTGAGGTTGCTGGAAAAGATCTGACAAATTATACCCCTCCATATTTCACACATAAATATCACATAGAGAAGGATAATATTCAAAAATACCTGGAACTTAAGGAGAGGGTTGCAAATATAATGACCCGACATGCAGGTATAATCAGAAATGAGGAGCTTCTGTTTAAAGGGCTCTCTCTTCTTGAAGAGGAGAGAAATAATCTTAACAAAGATCAGGAGGAATATTTCAACTTAATAAGCAATAATCTGTTAATAGTTGCAGGACTTATCATGAAATCGGCCATCTGCCGCAAAGAGAGCCGCGGAGGGCATTTCAGGGAAGACTATCCTGCAGAGAACGACACATTTATCCATCACATAATACAGCAAAAGGGCAGGGAACCTAGGACTCTCCCTGTTATTACAAATCTCAGATAAAGATCATGTCACAAGACTTAATCAACAAAATAATAGGGTTGGCAATAGAAGAGGATATTGCAACCGGCGACATCACAACAAATTCCCTTATTCCAGGCACATCAAGGGCAACAGCGCGAATGACAATGAAGGCCGACGGCGTTGTATCCGGTCTCGATATTGCCAGAAAGGTATTTGAATACCTCGACAAGGACATTCTGTGGACCCCATACGTAAAAGAGGGCGACAAGGTAAAAAAGGGAGATATCATTGTCGATATAGCCGGTAGTTACAGATGTCTGCTTACAGGAGAAAGGACGGCACTCAACATTCTTCAAAGGATGTCGGGAATAGCTACAGCGACTGCAGTATATGTAAAGGAACTAGAGGGGTCCGGGACAAAGCTTCTTGATACCCGCAAGACAGCTCCTGGCATGAGGGTCCTGGACAAAATGGCCGTAAAGGCCGGAGGAGGAACCAACCACCGGATGGGCCTTTTCGATATGGCTCTTATAAAGGACAATCACATTAAAGTAGCAGGGGGCATAATAAATTCAGTAAAGCAGGTGAGAGAGTGTATCCCTGCAGGTATCCGCATAGAAGTGGAAGTTACTAATCTTGACGAAGTTCGCGAGGCCCTTGAGACCGGAGCAGATATAATTATGCTGGACAATATGGACAACAGAACAATGGCAGAGGCCGTAAATATAATAGGAAACACGGCAGAGACAGAGGCTTCAGGCAATATGAATGTTACAAGAATAAAGGAGGTTGCTGCCACCGGTGTGAACTTCATAAGTGTAGGAGCTCTGACACATTCAGTGACCGCGCTGGATATAAGCATGAACATTGTTCCTCAAAATTAAGCTCTTACTATGCAACAGAAAGAATTTATTACAGAGATACAAAGATTTAAAAAGGAGAAGAATGCTGTAATACTTGCTCACTACTATGTGAGGCCTGAGGTACAGGATATTGCAGACTACATTGGTGACTCTCTTGGCCTTTCACATGCCGCCTCAAAAACTGAGGTCGGCGCCCTTAAGGATTTATATAACTCACTGG
>CAZREC010000095.1:0-10187 GCA_964599025.1 uncultured Muribaculaceae bacterium
AGACTTTATAATTGTAACTGGAGATACCTATGTTGACCATCCATCTTTTGGTACGGCTGTGATAGCAAGAATACTTGAAAGAGAGGGTTATCGGGTAGCAATTGTACCTCAGCCAAACTGGAGAGATGATTTGAGAGATTTTAAAAAACTAGGGGTTCCCCGATTGTTCTTTGGCGTAAATGCTGGTGTGATGGACTCTATGGTAAATCACTATACAGCCAATAAACGTCTGAGAAGCAATGATGCCTACACTCCAGACGGCAAAACGTCCCAAAGGCCGGATTACGCAGTTAAGGTATACACAAAAATACTTAAGGAGCTTTATCCAGAAGTACCTGTAGTAATTGGAGGCATTGAGGCATCGCTTAGAAGATTGACTCACTACGATTACTGGCAGGATTCTTTGATGCCATCCATTCTTGTTGACTCCTCTGCTGATATTTTGGTTTATGGAATGGGAGAAAAACCAATCGTTGATATTGCCGGCCTTTTAGCTCAGGGAGCATCTCTGGAAGAGGTTAAGATGATTCCGCAAATTGCATATATTGCAGATTACGAAGATAATGGAATTCAAGACAGAATTCTCTTGCACTCCTATGAAACATGTCTGAAGAATAAAGTGGCTTTTGTGGAGAATTTTAATATAATCGAAAGAGAGTCAAATTCTTATATTGCAAGACATATTATAGAACCATACAAGAACAGGTTCATACATGTCAATTCTCCAAATGCAATACCTTCTGTAAGGGAAATAGATTCATACTATAACCTGCCTTTCACTAAGCTTCCTCATCCAAGATATAAGGAAAAGCATATTCCCGCTTATGAAATGATTAAGTTTTCAATTAATACTCACAGGGGGTGTTTTGGATCGTGCAGCTTTTGTACAATATCGGCACATCAGGGTAAACTGGTTCAATCTCGCTCAAAGCAATCAATAATAAAAGAGATTATTGATCTTTCTCATATGGCAGATTTTAAAGGATATATTTCTGACGTCGGAGGTCCTACAGCTAATATGTATGCAATGTCCGGGAAAGACATGGAATTATGTAAAAAATGCAAGAAAGATAGTTGCATATATCCAAAAATTTGCCCCAATCTAAACAGGTCACACGATCAATTACTAGATCTTTACAGTGAAATTGGTAAAATACCTGGTGTGAAAAAGGCATTTATTGGCAGTGGCATCAGATATGACCTCTTTTTGAATGAAAAAGGATATCTCGATGAATCAGGAAGAAGATATTTGCATGAAATCATTGTCAATCATACATCCGGCAGATTAAAGGTCGCTCCTGAACACACAGAAGAACATGTATTGAAGGCAATGGGTAAGCCATCCTTCAAATCTTTCTTGTTTTTAAAGGATGAATTTGAATATATAACCCAAAGAGAAGAGCTGAAATATCAATTAGTACCCTACTTTATATCGAGTCATCCTGGTTGTAAAATTTCTGACATGAAATCACTCTCTCAGAACAGTGGTCTGCAAGGTATAAATCTGGAGCAAGTGCAGGATTTTACCCCTACACCCATGACAAGATCATCAGTTGCTTTTTACTCGGGACTTGACCCTAAAACACTGAAAAGCATATTTGTAGAAGTAAACCCATTGTGTAAACAAAAACAAAAACAGTTTTTTTTCAATAAAAAGTAAAAAAAGGTAAATAATTAAAAAAAATTGCATTATAATTGCAGCCCAAAATCATTTTCAGAACAGATTTTACTTATGGAGAAGAAGACAAACACACAAAAAGAGAAAGAAATAGTATCACCAAATAAAACCAAGCGCAGAGCTGTTATAAGCTACGCAAATCTCACTCCTGAGCTGATGGCTGCGTTTAAGGATAAGTATCCTAAAGGTTACGCTGACTATATGGGTGAAATATTCAAGGTTGACAAGCCAGATGGAACATTTTTTTATGCGATATCATTAGAGGTGCCTGATGCTATCTATCTGGTTAAGATTGACGTTAAAATTGATGACTATGAGGATGCCGAGCAAGGATTGTTTGGTGGTGGTAGTAACGATGATGACGGTGATGAACCCGATGAATTTCCAGATGATGATACCGGCTCTGCATTTTCTGAGGAAGAAGAAACAGACGAGTAATAGTACGCTGTACATAAACAAATATGTGAGGCTGAGTTTTAATTCAGCCTTTTTTAGTACATTCGTCTAATTGTTATATTCTATGAGGAGGTTTGTCTTATATATTTCACTGTGGTTAAAAAGATTGCCAGAGAGCAGAATGTTATTTTTTCTCTCCTTTTTCGTCGGCCTGAGTAGCGGATTAGCTGCTGTTTTACTAAAAAAATCGATACACTTTTTTTCATGGATCTTAAAGGGTTGGCTTAACACTCCTGCTGAGAGCTTTCTGTATCTAATCTATCCGGGTGCCGGAATGTTGCTCTCTTTGTTGTTGGTTAAATATGTAATAAAGGATAACATAGGACACGGCGTAACCAAAGTTCTCTATGCTGTGGCAAAGAATGACTCTAAAATAAAAAAACATAATATCTGGTCATCAATCGCTGCCAGTTCTGTTACAATAGGATTTGGAGGTTCAGTAGGAGCGGAAGCACCTATTGTTTATACGGGAGCAGCAATAGGATCAAATCTGGCAAAAGCACTTGGACTGTCGTACAAGCATATGACAATACTCCTGGGATGTGGTGCTGCAGGAGCAATCGCCGGAATATTCAAGGCTCCCCTGGCAGGAATACTCTTTACACTAGAGATTCTTATGTTTAATATATCAGTCACATCTATGGTTCCGTTACTGATATCAGCTGTTACAGCAGCCTCTGTCTCTTTTTTCTTTTTGGGCGATGCCGTGGTGTTCACAAATAGCATTGAACAATTTAAAATGGGCAATATTCCATACTACATTGTTCTTGGAATAGTATGCGGTTTTATCTCTTTATATTTCATAAGAGCAACACTATTTCTGGAAGACAAGATTAACGGAATTGCAAACCAATATAAAAGATGGCTCATTTCGGCACTGGGACTTGGATTATTGATATTTCTTTTTCCTCCGTTATACGGAGAGGGTTACGATTCATTGACTGCATTATTGAATAATGATGTAGGAGTGGCAATAGGAACATCTGTTTTCTCAGACTTGTTTTCCAATCCTTGGGCCATACCGGTTTTCTTTTTTCTCGTTGTCCTTCTAAAGGTATTTGCAATGTCCCTTACAAATGCCGGAGGTGGAGTAGGAGGAACATTTGGTCCAACACTTGTAATTGGAGGAATAATGGGGTTTGTACTTAGCAGGATACTAAATTTATCTGGTATCCATACTGTCCCTGAGGCGAATTTTGCTCTTGTTGGTATGGCTGGACTTATGGCAGGAGTAATGCAAGCTCCTCTTACGGCTATATTTCTGATTGCAGAAATTACTGGTGGCTATGTTTTGCTAATGCCATTGATTATAACATCTGTTGTATCATTTGCCACGATAAGGACATTTGAAACATATTCCATTTATACAAAGCGAATTGCAAAACAAGGAGATCTGCTGACCCACGACAGTGACCAAGCAGTCCTTACTCTATTAAAAACAACAGATCTTATTGAAAATGACTTTGCTACAATTCATCCAAATAAATTTCTTGCCGATCTCGTAAACATTATCACTCATTCAAAACGCAACTTGTTTCCTGTTGTGGATGAATCCGGCAAGCTTCATGGCATTATATCGCTTGATGATATACGTCATATAATGTTTGACAGAGAACAATATGACAATCTTGAGATATCCGTGATTATGAGAGAACCTCCTGATGTAGTATATGAGGGTGAGAAAATGGACTCGGTAATGAGGAAGTTTGAGAAGAGTGAAGCCTGGAACCTCCCGGTTCTCGACAAAAATGGTAAATACAAGGGATTTGTTTCAAAGTCAAAAATATTTTCTGCTTACAGAGAGCAATTACAACAAGTATCACATGAATAAACTTTACATCGATTTCATCAGCAAGAACCTGGGAGTGTTCCCGTGGCAGGTAGAACACTGCATTGAACTTTTCGAAGATGGCTCAACTATTCCATTTGTTTCGAGATACAGAAAAGAGAGAACAGGTGGGCTGGATGAGGTTCAGGTAACAGAAATTAAACATTACTTTCAAAAGTTTGACGATCTTGAAAAGAGAAAATCAGCAATATTAAAGAGTATTGACGAACAGGAAAAATTGACCCCGGAGTTGAAAACTGAGATAGAATCATGTCTTGACACAAATAAACTTGAAGATATCTACCTTCCTTTCAAACCAAAACGAAAAACAAAGGCAAGCATGGCCAAAGCCAAGGGGCTTGAACCATTGGCAGAGAAAATTTTCAACCTCTGTATGAGGGATTGCAGGGCAGAGGCAGAATCGTTTATTAATGATTCTGTGAAAGATGCAGAGGATGCCCTTTCAGGAGCAAGGGACATTATTGCTGAATGGATAAGCGAAACGCCAAAAATAAGGGAAGATCTGAGAAACGAATATCTTAAAAGAGCAAAAATTTCATCAAAGCCACAGAAAGGAAATGAGGAAGAGGATGCAAGCAAGTACAGAAACTATTTTGATTTTTCAGGGAACATCAGTAACATACCATCTCACAGATTGCTTGCAATCCTAAGAGGTGTTAAGGAGGGACAGCTTTCAGTCAAACTGGAAGTAGATTCCGATTATTCACAAAACATTATAAAACGAAGGGTAATACCATATGGCAATGTGGTAAGTAAGAGTAATCTTGAGCAGATGGAGATGGCAATAGAGGATTCATACAAAAGGTTACTAAATCCTTCAATAGAGAACGAAACACTAAGAATAGCAAAAGAAAAAGCCGATTTGGAATCTGTTAAGGTATTCGGAGAAAATCTCACTGCCCTTCTGCTTGCTCCTCCAATTGGACAGAAAAGAGTACTGGCACTTGATCCCGGGTTCAGGACAGGATGCAAGCTTGTATGTCTTGATGCTCAAGGTGCCCTTCTTCACAACGATACAATATTTCCTCACCCTCCTGTCAATGACAAGATAAACGCAATAAAAAAAATATCAAATCTTGTCGAATCTTATAAAATTGAAATCATTGCCATTGGAGATGGAACAGCGAGCAGAGAGACCGAGGCATTTATAAAAAAAGTCCCTTTGCCAAAGGGTATACAGGTTTTCTCAGTAAGCGAAGATGGGGCATCTATTTACTCGGCATCTCCGGTTGCAAGAGAGGAATTTCCTAATTATGACGTGACAGTTAGAGGAGCAGTTTCAATAGGAAGAAGAGTCATGGACCCACTGGCCGAACTGGTTAAGATTGATCCAAAGTCATTAGGTGTGGGTCAGTATCAGCATGATATTGACCAGTCACTGCTAAAAGAGATGCTCGACAACACTGTTGTCAGTTGTGTTAACAGGGTGGGAGTCAACCTTAACACAGCAAGCAAGCATCTTTTAAGTTATGTCTCAGGAATCGGTCCATCTATTGCGCAGAATATTGTTGAATACAGAAACGAAAAAGGAGCATTCAGATCAAGACAAGAATTATTGAAGGTAAAGAGACTTGGTGAAAAGGTTTTTGAACAATGTGCCGGTTTCCTTCGCATACCAGATGCTGTAAATCCTCTGGATAACTCTGCGGTTCACCCCGAAAGATACGGTCTAGTAGAAAAAATGGCTAAAGACATTAACCGTTCGGTTTCTGAGATTATAAAGGAGGAGTCGAAAAGAAAAGAACTCGATATAAAAAAATATGTCTCTCAAGATGTTGGGTTACCTACACTGAATGACATTATTGAAGAGTTGGCAAAACCAGGGAGAGACCCAAGACAAACGCCAAAGGTTCTTGAATTTGCCTCAGACGTTCAGACTATTGAAGATCTTAAGATCGGGATGGTCGTTCCGGGAATAGTAACCAATATAACTAATTTTGGTGCATTTGTTGATATCGGAATCAAGCAAGACGGCCTTATACACATTTCTCAAATGGCAGACAAATACATTTCCAATCCATCAGAAGTAGTCAAGCTACAGCAACACGTTAGTGTCAGAGTGATTGAAGTTGATTTGAAAAGGGGTAGGGTGCAACTGAGTCTTAAACAGGGGTAAATTACCCTCTATTTTTGTCTTTGAGCAATAATTACTCCGGCAACTACTACTACAATCCCAATTATTTTCCTTAAGGAAAGGCCCTCTTCTCCCAGCAGAAATGCACCAAATGCTGAAACAACCGGTACTAAAGTTGTGAAAATATTTGTCCTTGCTACGCCTAATGATTTTATCGAATTGATAAAGAGGATAAAGGCAAGAGAGGAGCAGAGTGCAGCCAGAAATAATAAGGGTTTTAAAATTTCCAGATTGCTGAGATTCTCTATTGAAAAGGCACTGTAATCAAAATAGATGAAAAGTGGCAGGAAAAAAATTGCCCCCAAAAGGTGCTGATATGTAACAATAGTATAACTGTTATATTTAAATGCAAGCTGTTTGACAACAACAGAATAACCAACAGCTGCAAAGACTGCAACAAAAAGCAAGAGAATTCCTATTGTGTGTGAAACTTGCAAACCTCCCTTTTCAAAAACAACCAGTAAAATTCCTGGGAGAGTAATTCCTATACCAAATATATTGAACCCAGATATTTTCTCACTATAGAATATTCTCCCGGCAATCAGAGCAAATATTGGGATCGTAGAAATTATTATAGCTCCTAAAGTAGGGGAATTAACAATTTTTAGTCCAAAAGTCTCACCGATAAAATATATGAAAGGTTCAAGCGAGACAAGAAGTAAAAACCATCCCCAGTCTTTTTTAGATATTTTCTGTAATTTACGTGATACAACAGATACTATAAGTAATATTACTGCTGCAAATGACATTCTGAAAAACACCAGAGAAAAAACAGGGAAATTTTGCTGAAGCAGGGAATTAGTCCAAATGAAAGAAAATCCCCAAAGAAATACAGCTGTACAAATGGATAGGTATACAAACGGAGAGGGGCTATTTTTCATAATTAAAGCTTAGTTTTATACCTCCTTTTAGACCTGTCAGGGCTCCGTTCCTGACAACCTGAATGCCGTTAACAAAAGTGTGTATAATAGATGAACTGAAAGAACGGTCATTGAAAGGAGACCACCCACAGAGATATGCCGGGTTTTTAGTAGTTATGTCGTCTCTCTTATTTGGATCAAAAATCAATATGTCGGCAAAGTAACCTTGTCTTAAGAAGCCCCTGTCTTCAACTCTGAAGTTATTTGCCGGAGAATGGGCCATTCTGTCTATTACATCAAATTCCGAAAAGTGTCCTTCTTTGTGCAAATCCCACATTATCTGGAAACTATGTTGGATGAGTGGTAGTCCCGAAGGAGTGTTCTTATAGTTCTGGCTTTTTTCCTCTAGCGTATGGGGTGCATGGTCAGTTGCAACCACTTTAATAACTCCATCTTTTACTGCTTTTATAATTGCCTCTTTATCGCTTCTCTCCTTGATGGAAGGATTACATTTCATTTTACCTCCTAGTGATGAATAGGAACCACTATCCAGAAGCATATAGTGTACACATACTTCACCAGTAATTCCCGGGTTTATTCTCTGAGCATCCCGTATAAGTTCAATTTCTTCTGCTGTGCTTATATGAAGTATATGCAACCTGGAATTATACTTGATTGCGAGATTAATCGCCTTTTTTGTAGATAAAATGCAAGCTTCCCTGCTTCTGATATGTCTGTGCTCCTCAAAAGGTATGTCATTACCAAATTTAATGACAGCATCCGCAAGGTTTCGCTGAATTACAGATTCTTCCTCACAATGTGTCGCAATAAGAAGGGGAGATTCAGAAAAGATCCTCTCCAGAGATTCCGGGTTGTCAACAAGTAAATTACCTGTGGATGAACCCATAAATACCTTTAATCCGCATATTTCACTTGGGTTGGCATCTTTAATCTCGTTATAGTTGTCATTATTGGCACCTAAATAGAAAGACCAGTTTGCATATGAAGATTCCGATGCAATCTTGTTTTTTTTATCAAGTGCAATTTTAGAAGTAGCAGGAGGGTTGTTGTTTGGCATATCCATATATGATGTCACACCCCCAAGTACGGCTGCTGCACTCTCACTCTCTATGCAACCTTTGTATGTGTTTCCCGGTTCCCTGAAATGAACCTGATCATCAATGATGCCAGGAATCACTACAAGATCCGTTGCATCAATTATTTCATCTGCATATGGCAGAGGGTCATTCTCATTAAAAACATGGTTTATTCTCTCATTGACAAGAAAGAGGCTACCTTTGAATGATAACCCCTCATTAATAATTCTACCGTTTTTTATTAGTACTGACATTGGTTATCTTGGTCTTATTTTTCGGAACTTCATTTTTATTACACCCCAAAATGCCTCGCCGAATATTCCGCTGCTCATTTTTGATGTCCCTTCTGTTCTGTCAACAAATATTATAGGAACCTCCCGGACAATGTAGCCGAGTTTTATTGTGTTGTATTTCATCTCAATCTGGAATCCATACCCTTTCATCCTTATCTTGGACAAATCTATTTTTTCCAGTACCTCTCTTTTATAGCACTTAAAGCCGGAAGTTGTGTCAAAAACATTAATACCCAAAACTTTTCTTACATACATAGAGGCGTAATACGACATAATAACTCTGCCAATGGGCCAGTTAATAACACTTATGCCATTGCAATATCTCGACCCTATTGCCAGATCAGCACCTTCACGACATACATTGTATAACTTGGGTAAATCCAGGGGATTATGCGAAAAATCTGCATCCATCTCAAATATATAGTCATACTGATGCTCTATTGACCAGTCGAAACCTGCCATATATGCAGTTCCCAAACCAAGTTTCCCTTTTCTTTCAATAAGAAACAATGAATCTGGAAAATCTTTTTGGAGTTCTTTTACAATATCTGCCGTTCCATCAGGTGAACCATCATCTACAACAAGAATATGAAAACCCTCTTCAATCGAAAGAATTGTCCTTGCTATCTTCTCAATATTCTCCTTCTCGTTATAGGTTGGGATGATTACTATCTTATTTGATGTCATTATGATTTTTTAAATGTCCGGCAAATTTATAAATAATTCTTCAATATAATCAGTTCTTTAACTCTAAAGACAATTTGTCTTACCCACAAATAAACCAATGTTGGAAACACTAAAAACGCCAGCTTGTTATACTCGTATGCAGAGCTTAAGTCAAGGTACAGAATAGAAAAAATGGACCTGGTAATCCCACAACCATAACATTCTGTCCCGAAAATGTTCTTTATAAGACAGAATGTGAGACCATCATCAAATATAAATCGCTTTGGAATCAAGTACAGTAAAAATGGAACGATTGCCAAAAGAGCAATATACATTTTATATATAGTGATGGATTGCTTAATACCTTTGTTTGTTAACAACCACCTTACCATAACCATCCCTGAAGCTGCCAACAACAATCATAATGAAGTCTATCAGTGTCCATAAACCACAACCTCCGAGGGTCAGTAGTTGTACAATACCTATACCTATATTTTTTGTATAGAATCTGTGGATGCCAAATGTTCCCAGAAAGAGACAAAGCAATAAGGTTGTAAGCCAATCAAATTCAGAATGGTTGCTTGTATTTATTAGTCCGACTCCGCACCGGATACATATACCGGCATCTGGAGAAGTTTCAGCTTTACAGTTCGGGCAATACCTGTTGCCAGACAAAGGAGGAGTTCCACAGGCAACACAAATTACCGCCTTTTCTGAAACCTCACTCCCGCAATTTCTACAATACATACAAATAATTGTTAGGTTTAAACAAAGTTATAAATTGATTAGAAATAATTCCACTTTATAAGCAAAAAAATTTGGTAGAGAAGATATAATATTTACCTTTGCACCCCGCTAAAGAGAGTGTTTTGACATAACAAAGGTTTTTGAAAATAAAACATCAAAAAATCTTAATTTTTTCAACAATAAATTTGTTAAATTAAAAAAGATGTTTACCTTTGCACTCCCCAAACGAACAAAGGCTTTCAGGAGCTTTTACTAGGGCGGAGTTCTTTGAAAATTTGGAAGACAAGTACAACTTAAAAAGTACAATAAAGAGTAGAGCGTTAATTTCTTTTTGGAATTAAATAAAGAGTAATAGGACAGACTAAACATTTAAAATTTTTACAATGAAGAGTTTGATCCTGGCTCAG
>CAZREC010000096.1:0-10181 GCA_964599025.1 uncultured Muribaculaceae bacterium
ATTATAGGAATAAAGGGGAGAGTGGGCTTTGAGGCATCAGCTCCGCTTATTTTGGTAAAGGCACATCATCTTCTTGAAAAACACACTCTTACAAAGGGGCAACTTTATTGGAAGGAGCAGCTTGCCGGATGGTACGGACAACTTATGCATGAGGCTCAGTATCTCGATCCGCTTATGAGAAATATCGAGGTGTTTTTAGATGACACGCAGGCATCGGTTTGCGGTGTGGTTGAGGTGGAGCTTCGTCCATATCATTTTGCTGTTTTAGGTTGCGAGAGCCCTTACGATCTTATGAACTCTAAGTTCGGAGATTATGGAGAGGCTAACAAATCCTTCACCGGACAAGATGTGATTGGCTTTACAAAGGTTTTGGCCAATCCGTTGAAAATATATTATTCAGTACACAAAAATGATTAAGGTTGCGGTGGCCGGAGGGACGGGCTATACTGCCGGGGAACTCCTCAGAATACTCATAAATCATCCTCATTGCGAGGTTGTGTCGGTCTACAGCACAAGTTCTGTGGGAGCTCTGGTATCCTCTGCGCACAGAGATCTGTTGGGAGATACCGACCTCAGATTTTCCGGCAACACAGAGTTCGAAAATGTCAAGAGTAGTCTGGATGTGCTTTTTCTATGCCTTGGGCACGGTTTGTCTAAAAAGTTTCTGGACGATTTCACGTTGCCGGCCAAATGTAAGGTCATAGACCTTGGAAACGACTTTCGTCTTGAGAGCAAGTACAACAATTCGGAATTTGTGTATGGCCTCTGCGAGTTTTATAAAAATGAGATAAAACCGGCAAGTCATATCGCTAACCCGGGGTGCTTTGCAACAGCTATCCTGTTGGGACTTTCACCACTGGCTTTGAAAAGAGCCCTTGCAGATGATATTCACATTCATGCTCTTACAGGTTCCACCGGAGCAGGAAAGTCACCATCTGAGAGTACCCATTTCAGTTACAGGAGCTCTAATATATCGGTATACAAACCCTTTACACATCAGCATCTTGGGGAGATTGAAAAGACTCTTGCAAATATGACGGGTTCCAAGACCCCGGTAATTAATTTTGTTCCAATGAGAGGTGACTTTGCCAGGGGGATATTTGCCAGTATCTATACTAAATGTTCCGACGACACTTCACTTGAGGAGATGCGGGAACATTACAGACAAACATACAGCAACTCTCCTTTTGTATTTCTGTCTGACGAGAGCATATCACTTAAAGAGGTTGTGAATACAAACAAGGCACTGTTGCATATCGAAAAACACAATGGCTACTGGCACATAACAGTTATCATAGATAATTTACTTAAAGGAGCCTCGGGTCAGGCTGTACAGAACATGAATATATTGTATGGTTTTGAGGAGAATTGCGGCCTTAGGCTTAAAGGGAACGCATTCTGAAAATTTACTATCTAAAAACAAAGAAATTTAATGAAGAATTTTGAAGTATATAAACTCTGGCCCATTGAGCCTGTAAAAGCCAAAGGGTGTAAAGTGTGGGACAAGGATGGTACAGAGTATCTCGACCTTTACGGTGGTCATGCAGTTATCTCAATAGGACATGGACATCCGGTTTATAATGATATGATTAAGGAACAGCTTGAGAAGATATGTTTCTACTCTAACTCTGTTCAGAATTCTCTGCAGGAGGAGCTGGCAGAGAGGCTCGGAAGGGTGAGCGGTTATCCCGACTACTCCCTCTTCCTGTGTAATTCAGGGGCCGAGGCAAACGAAAACGCACTAAAGCTGGCATCGTTCAGTAGCGGTAAGAAGAGGGTCATAGCCTTCGAAGGGGCATTTCACGGAAGAACCTCAGGAGCGGTTGCAGTAACAGATAACAAGAACATTGTAAGCCCGTTCAACTCGGGACATGAGGTTACATTTATCACTCTTAATGACCTTGACGCTGTTGAGAAGGAGCTTGCAAAAGATGATTGTGCAGCTGTTATAATAGAAGGAATTCAGGGAGTTGCGGGCATATATATGCCAACAAACAAGTTTCTGCAAGGGTTAAGGGAAATGACAATTAAGTATGGTGCCGCTCTTATACTTGACGAAGTTCAGTCAGGATATGGCCGGTCGGGAAAATTCTTTGCGCACCAGCACTCAGGAATAAAACCAGATATTATTACCACTGCAAAAGGAATGGGGAACGGGTTCCCGATAGGGGGTGTGCTTATATCTCCATCATTCAAACCAAAACAGGGAATGCTAGGTACTACCTTTGGTGGAAACCACCTTGCATGCACAGCTGCAATAGCTGTACTTAAGGTAATTGAAGAGGATTCGCTCATAAACAAGGCAGCAGAACTTGGAGATTATCTTATCTCTGAACTTAAAAAGATTAAATCCGGCACAGGATCCAAGGCAATTGCAGATATCAGGGGAGTAGGCCTTATGATTGGCATAGAGATGGAGAACGATTTTATCAAGGTCAGGGACAAGCTGCTGTTTGAGGACAAGATTTTTACCGGAGGGGCAAAATCAAATATTATAAGACTATTACCTCCTTTGACTATCACCAGGGGAGAGATTGACCATTTTTTAACATGCTTTAAAAAATCAATTTAACTACCGATGAAAAAATTTACATGTGTGCAAGATGCTGGTCCTTTGGACATAGCACTTGAAATGGCCAGGGAGGTAAAGGCAAATCCTTTTGCCGACAGCCATCTTGGGAAAAACAAGACTCTGTTGATGATATTCTTCGATTCAAGCCTGAGGACAAGGCTCAGTACTCAAAAGGCAGCCATGAATCTGGGGATGAATGTTATTGTGCTGGATATCAATCAGGGTGCATGGAAGCTTGAAACAGAGAAGGGTGTGATTATGGACGGAGACAAATCGGAACATATTCTTGAGGCAATTCCTGTGATGGCGTCATACTGCGATATTATAGGTGTTCGCTCATTTGCAAGATTCGAGAGCAAGGCAAACGATTACAATGAGGTAATAATTAATCAGTTTATCAAATATTCAGGAAAGCCTGTATTTAGCATGGAGGCTGCTACCCGCCATCCGCTTCAGAGCTTTGCCGACCTTATTACTATTGAGGAATACAAAACGGTTGCCAGACCAAAGGTTCTTCTTACATGGGCGCCTCATCCAAAAGCACTTCCGCAGGCAGTTCCCAACTCTTTTGCAGAGTGGATGAATGAAACAGATTACGAATTCGTGATTACTCACCCAAAAGGGTATGAGCTATCGCCCGATTTTGTAAAGAATGCAAAGGTGGAGTATGATATAGAAGCTGCCTATAAAGGAGCAGATTTTGTATATGCAAAGAACTGGTCGGCATTCAGTGATCCCAATTATGGTCAGATATTGAGTATCGACAGAAGCTGGATGGTAGATTCCAGGAAGATGCAACTAACCAACAATGCCAAATTCATGCATTGTCTACCGGTGAGAAGAAACATGATTGTGAGCGATGAGGTTATTGACGGCCCCGACTCAATAGTGGTACAAGAGGCCGCAAACAGAGTGGTTTCGGCACAAGTTGTGCTGAGAGAGATGTTAAAGGCACTTTAAAACAAAGTATTTATATAAAAGATTATGAGGGAGTTGACAGTTATAAAAATTGGTGGGAACATAGTTGACCAGCCTGCGGCACTAGAGGAGTTTCTTAAAGCCTTCAGTAAGTACCCTGCTCCAAAAATCCTGATTCATGGTGGAGGCGTTATGGCAAGTGAGCTTTCAGGTAAAATGGGCATAGAGGTAAAGATGCAAAATGGCAGAAGAGTGACCGACCTGGATACACTTAAATTAGTCACTATGGTTTACGCGGGTTGGATAAATAAAAGCATTGTAGCAATATTGCAGAAGCTCGGGTGCAATGCAATAGGACTTTCAGGTGCCGATGGAGATCTTGTACCTGCGACAAGAAGATCACCTGAACCGGTTGATTTTGGCTATGTAGGTGATGTGAATCCGGTAGATATCAACTCCTCACTACTGGAGAGTCTGCTGGGAAGAGGAATAACTCCTGTGTTTTGTGCAATTACACACGACAGGAACGGTTCACTGTTAAATACCAATGCCGACACTATGGCATCGAGCCTGGCAATAGCTCTTTCAAGGGACTTCTATACAAGACTAATCTACTGCTTCGAAAAAGAGGGGGTGCTTTACGATCAGAACAATCCGGACTCAGTTGTGCCGCTTATTACAAGAGCTAATTATCAGACGATGAAAGATAACGGAGCAATTACGGGTGGAATGCTGCCAAAGCTTGACAACGCATTTGCTGCAATTGAGAGTGGGGTATCTGAGGTTTGCATCAAGCATGCATCAAATCTGGGAAACAACAAAGGGACAGTTTTAAGATGAAGAATCATGAAGATTGAAGAGAAATATTTTTCTGAGGCAGAGGTACTTCTTCACAAACTGATACGGATAGTATCGTATTCGGGAGAGGAGAACATGGCAGCTCAGTTTGTTTTCAATTATCTGTCAGATAAGGGAGCTGACTGTGTAAAAGTAAAAAACAATGTAATTGCATATTCAAGAGATTTTAAGCCGTCCAGACCAACCCTTATGCTAAACTCACATCTGGATACGGTAAAGGCAGGAAATGGCTACACGTTTGACCCTTTTAATCCTCCGCTATCCGAAGACAGGATACTGGGACTTGGCAGCAATGATGCCGGTGGGTCAGTTGTCTCAATGATTGAGACTTTCTTATATTTCAACAGCCATTCACTTCCATTCAACATCCTTCTTGTTCTCTCTGCTGAGGAGGAGAATTCCGGAAAGAACGGGATGGATCTTGTACTTAAGAAAACTCCTGAAATAAGCTGTGCAATTGTAGGCGAACCTACAGGTATGCGAGTTGCAGTTGCGGAGAGGGGACTTCTGGTCGTTGATGCAGTTTCCAGAGGCAAGAGCGGTCATGCGGCCCGGGGCGAAGGGGTGAATGCTATATATACAGCAATTGAAGATATAAACTGGATAAGAGAATATAAATTTCCGCTGGTGTCAGATTTAATGGGAGAGGTGAGGGCCACAGTAACGCAGATAGAGGCAGGAGTTCAGCACAATGTTGTCCCCGATGCCTGTAAATTCGTTATAGATATCAGACCAACCGATCAATATACAAACCCGCAGATAATGGAGATTTTGAAATCATACATGAAAAGTGATTTGAAGGCAAGATCTCTTACTAATAAAAGTTCTTCAATATCAGACAGCCATCCTTTAGTCAAGGCAGCAGATATTCTGGGAATAGAGAAATATGTATCTCCGACAACATCGGACTGGATGCGTCTCTCTGTTCCTGCAATAAAGATGGGTCCGGGCGACTCTTCAAGGTCGCACAGGGCAGATGAGTATATTTTTAAAAGTGAGGTAAGACAAGGAGTAGAGGGATACATAAATTTTGTCAAAAAACTCGAGTTATAGATTATGAGCAAATTATGGGAAAAGGGAGTAGAAGCAAATAAACTGGTAGAAAATTTTACCGTTGGCCGCGACAGGGAGCTTGACATCAGAATGGCTAAATATGACATTCTTGGTTCGGTGGCACATATAACCATGCTGGAAAGCATAGGCCTTATTACTTCGGATGAGCTTGCTCTGCTGAAAAAAGAGTTGTCAGTACTGCTTAAAGAGGCAGAAAACGGCAAATTCACAATAGACGACGATGTAGAGGACATTCACTCTCAGGTTGAACTTTGCCTCACTAAAGTTCTTGGTGAAACCGGCAAGAAAATTCACTCGGGCAGGTCGAGAAACGACCAGGTTCTTGTAGATATTAAGCTCTTTTTACGTGATGAGATTCTGGTTTTCAAGGAGGAGATACTCTCTCTATTCAATCTTCTGCAGAATCTTAGCGAAGAGCACAAAGATGTCCTTATGCCAGGCTACACACACGGTCAGATAGCCATGCCCTCTTCTTTCGGACTATGGTTCGGAGCCTATGCAGAGAGCCTGATTGATGATATCTATTCACTGGCAGCAGCATGGAACGTAGTAAATCAAAATCCTTTAGGTTCGGCAGCCGGTTATGGAAGCTCATTTCCTCTGGACAGAGAGATGACCACAACTCTTCTGGAATTTAAAAGTATGAACTATAATTCTATCTCTGCACAACTAAGCAGAGGCAAGTCCGAAAAGGTTGTTGCAAACGCTCTTTCTTCACTGGCATCTACGCTCAACAAGCTTGCGTCCGACTGTACTATGTACATGTGCGGTAACTTTAACTTCATCTCTTTCCCGGATGAACTTACCACTGGTTCCAGCATAATGCCTCATAAGAAGAATCCTGACGTATGGGAGTTGATACGGGCAAATTGTAACCGTATCCAGAACACTCCAAATGAGATATCGCTGCTATGCACAAACCTGCCTCACGGGTATCACAGAGATTTTCAGCTGCTGAAAGATATCCTTTTTCCGGCTATTGAGAGAATGCACAACTCAGTACATATGACAATGCTCATGTTATCCAATATAAGAGTCAACAAAAACATACTGGATGATTCAAAGTATGATTATCTTTTTACAGTAGAGGAAGTTAATAAGCTGGTTCTGGACGGTGTCCCATTCAGGGATGCATACAAGAGGGTAGGGAAAGAGGTGATGGAGGGCAGGTTTATAGCAAAAAAAGAGGTTGCCCACACTCACAAGGGGAGCATAGGCAACCTGTGTACTTCTGAAATCAAGACCAAAATGAATTTGGCACTTGATCAGTTAAAATAGTATCAGTTGAAGTAGGCGTAATTTCCAAAAAGAAGGAAAGCGGCCAGTAAAGTTATCAGAATATTGAATGTCTGAGCAACAAGGAACGTATAGATGTAGTTCTTGTTGTCCTTATTGAAAATCTTCTTGAAATCGGTTTCCAGACCAATAGAGACAAAGGCAATTGAAAAGAGTGTTTCTCTCAATCCTTTGGCTATTTTTCCAAGGTCCTTGGCATAGTTCGGCTCAAACATAAAGCTGAAAACCAGCGATGCCAGTATAAATCCAAGTACAAACTTCGGGAACCTCTCCCACAGGACACTTGCAGATGGCTTTATATCCTTGTTTGTTCCCCTGTATGACCAGTATAAGGAAATAGCAAAAGCAGCCACACCAAGCAGGACATTCTGCGAAGACTTTATAATAACGCTGTACTTCTCCGCAACATCGCCCAGAAACTTACCCGAAGCCACTACTGCCCCTGTGGTGTCAATTGTGCCACCCAGCCATGCTCCGGCAACCTCAGGGCTAAGGCCCAGTAATTTTGCCAGAAAAGGCATCAGATACATCATTGGAACAGCAACAACAAGTACTATTGATATAACAAAAGACAACTTCTTGCTATCCCCCTTTATTGCACCGCAGGTAGCAATTGCTGCCGAAACCCCGCATATAGAAACCGCACTTGACAACATAACTGCCATCTCCTTATCTACACCAAATTTTTTTGCCACCCAATATGAGAAATACCATACCGATATTACAACAATAACGGCTTGAACCATTCCGAGGGCGCCTGCCTTCATAATTTCGCCAAATAGTATTGATGTACCAAGAAGTACGAGACCTGCTTTAATATAGTACTCGCTTCTTACCGCAGGCTCCAGCCATTTAGGAAGACCAACAGTATTTCTGATAAGAAGTCCTATCGCTACCGAAAAGAATACCGCTTCAAATCCGGTTGTCTTAATAAATGATATTCCGCTTAAATATTGAGCTAAAAGAGAGATCAAGAACAGAAGAGTGTATGAAATCGCAAATCCTTTAAGGCTGCTTCCCAGAATCCTTAGACCTATTGCTCCCAGTATACCTACAGAGGCAAAGATCACATATATGTTTGACATGAATTTTGGGAAAATGATTACGCCAATAACCAGTATCGCACCTAATATGGTTGCTATCCAGTCTTCGTTCTTAAACTGTGCAAGAAATTTTGTGTTCATAAGTGAAGTTATTCATGATTAATGTTAATTAACCACAAATATAAACTTAAAATCGAAATAGTAAAACGTTTTACTACTTTTCTATAATGTCAGCCTGCTGCCGGATTCCGCCTTGACTGCTTTTTTCCATCTATCGGAATATCCCGGAAATTCAGGAGCCGGCGGAATGTCCGGAGAGAAGCCGTTATTTACAAATGAACCGTCCGGATTTTGTTTTTTTGTATTGCCGTCAATGAACTTTACCAGCAGATAGCGATCTAGATTTTTCCACATTTCAAAGAGGTCGTTTGCCTTGCCCACAGAAAAATTTGTAAGGAAATCTCCAACAGGTCCGGGTTTTCCGGAATTCTTTGTCAGCATCTCTTTTGCCCTCTTGTCTGTTTCGGTCACCTCTGCAAACATTGTATTCTCATGTTTATCTATTATCGAACGGACCTCTGCCCCGATATGGTTGTATCTGAGATACGCAAACTGTGCTATCCTGTTTACCATCCAGAACATAGATGTTTCTGAATACTTGAGCATCGAACCGTTACCCAGGGCATAATGGCTTGATATGCTCTTAGAGGAGGTGTATACAGGTGTCAATGGCGAAGTTCCTGCATCATCGACACCAAACCAGAAGATTCCTCCAATCTCCTTAGGCATCCATGAACGGCACTCTCCTACAAACCAGAAACCAGTCTGTTGTGTGGCAATGGCTCTTTCATTAAGATATTTCTTTCCATCCACCTCGTATGACATAGGGCGCCATCTGTATGGGAGCACGTTACCGCCGGCACCTATGTCCTGGGTCATATCCATTGGCGTTCCCTCATAATGGTCCCTCATCATGTCTGCTACATCCTTCACAGAGAGCTTTGTCTTAACCTTGAAATAAAGAGGCATTCTGTTGTTCATATTTTTACCCATAGCATAATCGAGATATTTACTCATATCTTCCATCGCATAACGGTTAAAGAAGCTCCACACACGAGCATCGCAACCTCTTACGGTCTCTCCTCCCACAGGACCGTATGTTTCGGCAAAGCTGAAATCCTTGTCGGCCCCTTTGAACAGTCCCTGCTCTCGTGCCTGAGAGATAAGATCCGATGCATAAAGACAATTTTCCGGATCATTTAACGGGAAGGTGGTTATCCTTGCCTGATTTGCGTGTCCCGACACTGTGCCGTCGGGAAGCCTTACTGCTACCCACAATGCCCCTTTGTTTCTGTTTATACCGTCAACTTTTCTGGGAGCCTTGCCAATAATCTCAAGGAACCAAACCTCGTTGGGGTCGGCAATGGATATAGATTCTCCGCTTGATGCGTAACCATATTCTGCAACCAGATCTGTAATAACCTTTATTGCCTCTCTTGCTGTTTTTGCTCTCTGTAATGCTATATACATAAGTGATCCGTAGTCCAGGATGGCATCGGGGTCCAGTTGCGATTCAAGCCCTCCCCATGTGGATTCTCCTATGACAACCTGATACTCGTTCATATTACCAATAACATTGTATGTCTGTTCTGCCTGCGGTATCTCTCCCAGGCACCGTCCCTTGCCCCACTCGTAGATCTTCATCATGGTCCCCTTAGGATATTTTTGTGCAGGATAGTGAACAAGTACTCCATACCGCGTATGTGAATCGGCCGAATAGCTCACCATACATGATCCGTTTTGGGATGCTCCCTTGGTTATCAGTAAATTTGTACATGCTTCTCCTTTCTGGATGTATAGAGGAAAAAGCAGCAGAATGGATAAAATCAGTCTCTTCATTTTTCGTTTAATTTTTTAGCCAAGATAGTGAATTTGTCATTACTGAGTAATTAGTTTTAAAATAACCCAAAAAAATTTGGAGATTAAAAAAAAGTCCATACCTTTGCAGCCCGTTTGAGAAAAAAACGGACAGTTCTTTGAAGTTTTGAGAGAGATAAAGAGGTAAAGAATATGAGGTAGATCTAATGGTTTATAATTTATTATGAACTATAAAAATCATCTCGAGCGAAAAAAAATAGATTGGGTCTGTTAATTGAAAGATTAAGGGACTACAATTTCAATACGTTTTAAGAAGTTACTTAAGGGCGAACGGAGGATGCCTAGGCTTCTATGGGCGAAGAAAGACGTGGTAAGCTGCGAAAAGCTGCGGGGATTTGCAAACGAGATTTGATCCGCAGATGTCTGAATGGGGGAACCCGGCTGGTTGAAGGCCAGTCACATGTTTACATGAGCCAACGCAGGGAACTGAAACATCTTAGTACCTGCAGGAAAAGAAAGAAATATCGATTCTCTGAGTAGTG
>CAZREC010000097.1:0-10105 GCA_964599025.1 uncultured Muribaculaceae bacterium
TTGCAGGTTGCCCCACTTCCGACCCCATTGCCGAGAAAGATATCTTGTCCGTTTGGGTATAGGTGTCGTACCAGGTAACCTTAAGCACGTCGTTCAGGGAAACGTTCAGCGACTGGCTGGTGTTGGTATACCCCGCCACCGGGCCCGAGTCGGTCTTGCTCTCATTGTAAGATACAGTATCATAATAACCTGTGAGGGTGGAGAATGAACCGGCATAGCTCACCAGCCCAGAGTATGCCTCCCTCCCGTATTTGTCATACCTGAAGAACAGCCACTTGCCTAAAGCCCTCAGGTTGGCATCCTGTGTGTAGACCAGCCTGTTGTCGGCATCATACACGTTGTAGATGGTTCCCTTGTCGGGTATGTACTGCTCGGTCAGCCTGTTCCTTTTGTCATATATGTATTTGAAACATAGGACAGTATTGCTAGGGTCTGCAACTACATCCTGCTGAGCCTTTGGAGGAATCACACATGCAAGCCTTTCATTGTTGTCATATACGTATGAGGTTACAAGGGAAGAGGAGCTTCCGTTGCGCGTCTCTATCTCCTTTCCCTGCTTGTCCTTGTATACGATGCTTACCCTGTCGTCAGCATCTGTTACGGTGGTCTTCTGCAATGTCGCTGCTGTATAGTACCCGCTGTTTACCAGTGACGAACCGCTCATTGTCCATTTCCTGACCTCATTGGTGGTGTTCAGGCTGTAATCATAGCTTGTTGCCCTGTTATTACCGGAATAATCCGATCCCTGTGTATACTCCCTCACTACCCTTTGCAGGGGTGACGTTTCATACTCCGTACGGGTATTGGCGTAGGAGCCCTCGCCACTGTATATCTGGTTGTAGAACGAAGGCTGTTCGGTTGTTGCGCTGGCACGGAAACTCCCGTCGGAAGTTACGGTATAGGGGAGGTACTGTTTGTCTGCAGAGCCGTACCAATTGTAATGTGTCATAGCAACGGCATCCTTTCCTGTTGGTGACGCGCTGCGGCCCACTGTCTGTATCTGTCTGTAGATGCCGTCAAAGTATGTTGTGCCTATCCTCTGGTTGGCAGTGCCTATCTGGCCGATGCTTGTTACGGCGGAGTCAGGGGCAAATGTCTTTACGTATGAGCCCCCTGCGGTTGTCCCATCTGCATATTCGAACCTGCTCTTTATCTTGTAGTTGTTGTCGGTGATCTGCGACAAACGCTGGAAATAGTCATAGGAATATCGTAACGTATTTCCCGAAGGGCTCTGTTCCAGGGTAGTACCGTACATAAGCTGGTATGTGCGGCCCTGGGTCAGTCCGTCGATACTGCTTCTCAGGCTGCCGAACAAGTCCGTATATTCAGTCTGGGTATTGTAATTGTTCGCATAATAGTTGATAGTGTACGATCCTATTGCCGTTGAAATCGTATTGTAGCTCACCCCGTCGGTACGTGACATTGGGTAATTATTGTTGTATGTCCACAGATAAGTTGTGTATTTACTGTAATCCTGTTTGAGATCCAGTAACCTTCCCTTGGTATTATAATTAAGATATTCTATCCGCTTTTCCGGACTGACACCGTTGCTCGCATAGTAAACGTTCTTTGGTCTGAAACAAGCCGGGTTGTTGCTGATAAGCAGACTGTCGTAACTCTGTACATACTTCTCTAGCGGAGTTATAGTTGCTCCATTCTGTCTGTATTTATTTGTCGAGAGCACGAATGAGCTCAGATTGTGCAGGTTGACCATGCTGCGGTACTTACTGACAGCAAGACTATCGAAAGGGTATTTGAACTCTGTCTTAATCTGGTCCCCCAGGCTGCTGTTCTCGATATATGTCCTCGGGAAGTGATATTCACTCGTCAGAGGTGTGTATTGGTAGGTCCTGGACTCCTGGTAAGAAGTTCCTCCGGGGTAGTAGTATGTCACGGTCTCTCCAGTAGGATATGAAACACCCTTGTATGTCAGATAAAAATAGTACATCAGCGGAGGTAGGGCACTGCTGTTGGCCATCAGTCCAGCAGCCTTTATTTGGTCAATTATGAGATAGTCCGGGAGTTTGTATGTCTCATAGGGTGACCCGCGATAAACGGAATAATAAAACAGCTTGTAGAAGCCCATACCGGCAAGTGTATCCTTATCTGCAGAGGCATAACTGTAGGATGTCGATTTTACAGGGTTGCCGCTCTGGTCATAGACTATGCGGGATGCGATATTGGATTTCTCCCACAATGCGTCGGAGTAAATGTGCCTTACATGCCAGTTGGGAAACAACGTTGTCGGGACTTCCGATTCATTTGCATAATTCGGAGAGAATGAAATCGTGTTTGGGATGACGTAGGAGTCAACGTTTTTTCCAATGTTGTTTGACAGGTCATGATAATTCTCCTGTACACTTTCGTATGAGATTGTCTCCCCGGCCAAACCCATATATGCAGTATATTTGGGCGAGACGAGCCTGTTACGGTTTGTTGCCACAAACCCAATGTCAGGGAAAAACAGATCGTCGTCAGGTCCTGCATATGCTGTATATGTGGTATACGTTGTATTGGCATCTTCTGTATTAGGCACAACAGGAATTACACCAGTCTCATATTCATAGGTCCGCCTCTCCAGTATGGAGTTGTCCTTGTCCCTGTTTACCGCAGATCTTATACGCAGTCCAGGTCCTATGTATGTGGATGGAAGTGTCAGCTCCCTCTCCTTGGAATAGGTATTGGCTTCAAACGTATACTCTGTCTGGCCTCCCGAAGGATACGTAATGGATCGCAGGATGTTATGCTTTATTTTTGTACTGTCAGGTAATAAATTGCCGTTGTTGCCCAATGTGACATTTTGTGTATAGTTTGGATAATAAGCCAGACTGAATGTTCTGTTGGGCAGATGTCCGGTGCCGGAGGTTGCCCCACCGTTAAAATATCCCCAATAGTCATACATTGGATTGCCAATGAAAGTTAAAGAATCGTATGTTAGCCCATATGTCTGTACAGTATTTAAAGCAGCATCCTTTATTACAACCGAACTCAGTAGTTTGCTCAGCGTACTGAGGTTATTTGTCTTGAAGTTGAAGTTAATCTCCCGCACCAGATTGCCAAATCTGTCGCGGATCACCACCTTGTTTATCTTATTTGTCGTTTGATCTAGTGTGAAATAGACCGCACCTTCTGCAAATTGTATTTTGACTGGCATAAGGCTCCTGTAAACGAATTGGTTGAGAGCTTTTGTTGCGTTGTCTGCGATAACTGAGAAGTTGTCAAGGTAGGATTGTCCGTAATTAAAATACTGATCATATACTTCTACCTTATCGATCATTTCGTACTGTGAGTTATCCTGCGCCTGGGAATAGCCGAGCTTGCTGTAAAAATACTTTATGGAATCTCCTGCGTCATTTTTTATTGTTGACAGCAACCATGCCGAGGGGTATTCATAGTTTAATGTCGAGCTGTATGCAAACTCAACTGTAGTGTCGTTTGGAGTCAATCCTCCACCGTATTTGTACCTTAGCCCTTTCGAATCACTTATTTCCATTCCGGATATAAAGTTGCCGCTACCTCCCCCGTAATTGCTCAAACGGTAATTATAGTCAGGAGAGAAATATGCCTTAAATCTTGATGAAATGCTACTAGTATCGGTACGTTTCAGATAGAATGATCCGTTACCTGAGGGATTAACGAACGAAAATGAATCGTACTCAGTATCATATGTGCCGCTCGATGACTCGGCGTACAATCCGCTTAATTTTATCTGGTCACTCTCGTTGTTTATCTGGTCAAAAACGGGCCACTGATTGCTGTACTTGCTTATCTGGAACATCTTGTACATTTCGTCGGGTTTGTTTTTGACTGTACGGCTTATGCTGCCACCGCAATCCAGTTCCCAGCCAAATCCTACATTGGGACTCGTACTTCCGTCTATTTTACAGTTATATGTGCTGTAACGTAATATTATAGGAACCTCCACACCCCCGGACCGAATGGTGTAGAGCAATATGGATATGTCAGGGGTTCCTGTGTTGCCTACCTGTGGCAACTTTACTACCGCATGAAGGGACTCACTCTGCGGGGAAGGTGAAAAGATTTTTGGGGCATCGATATTTATCGTCTGCTGTGAAAAAAGTGTACCGGAGCTAAACAAGATAAACGTTACTGCCCCGACGAAAGCCTTTGGAAAGGCCAAAAGATTTGAACCCATAACCAAATATTTTTTATATTAATAACCAATAACCTATATGTCAAATATAGAGTGAATCAATTATACTTCCAAAAATATTTTAATCTAGATATCAGGATTATACAATTTTTAAACAGGGTAAAATGAGCGAAATGTACTACAGGACTCATTTTTCATAATATTTTGATATTTGAAATATTATTTTGTTTAATGCCTTTATTATCAGTTTAAACTGTATTTAGACATTAAATAATGGTGAGATACTAACGATTGATTTTGATTAATAGAGTTTCTCCATAAAGATTTCTTAATTTTGTCTAAAGAAAGGTTGAACTGGCAATTTTTATTAATTTGTTTACTAATTTTGTTGAGATGGATAGCAGCGAGAGAATTGAGACAGGGAGGAGGGCGGAGGATATTGCTTTGGATTTTCTCAGGGGGAACGGACTGATTCTGTTGGATAGGAACTGGAGATACGGACATAAGGAGCTGGACCTGATAATGAAAAGTGTGTCGCAATATGGAATAGAGAGGTTGCATGTTGTAGAAGTAAGGTCACTAAAAGAGCCGAATCTCTGTGATCCTTATGAAAGCATAGACATATTCAAGCAGAGAGCTGTCATATCAGCTGCAAGAGCTTATATCCGGCTGAACAACATTAATATGGAGACTCAATTCGATATCGTCTCGGTTTTATTTAAAACAGAGAGTGTTGAGCTTAAATATTTTCCGGATGCATTTGCACCATCATGGAGATAAATA
This sequence comes from uncultured Muribaculaceae bacterium, assembly GCA_964599025.1. Taxonomy (GTDB): domain Bacteria; phylum Bacteroidota; class Bacteroidia; order Bacteroidales; family UBA932; genus Bact-08. The sequence continues at coordinate 4,898 of CAZREC010000097.1, forward strand.
AATTACTAATATGAACAAGAATCATTACTGTATCATTATGGCGGGAGGAATCGGAAGCCGGTTCTGGCCGGTTAGCCGGAATGCCAAGCCAAAACAATTTCTGGATATTCTGGGAATGGGCAAATCTTTTCTCCAGCAGACATTTGACCGGTTCTCAAGGATTATTCCGACAGAGAACATACTCGTTGTTACCTCAAGACAGTATAAAGATCTGGTAATGGCTCAAATCCCTGACATATTGCCTGAGCATGTACTGCTGGAACCATACAGAAGAAACACTGCTCCGTGCATTGCTTATGCAACATACAAACTGATGCAGAAGAATCCGAAGGCAACAGTGGTTGTTGCTCCTTCTGACCATCTTATTGTTAATGAAGATATTTTTTTGACTACAATAAAAAACGGTCTTAACTATTCAGAGAGCCATAACATGTTAATGACACTCGGCGTTAAACCTACCCGGCCGGAGACAGCATATGGATATATTCAGGTCAACATGAATGTTCCTGTGGATATGGATGGTAATCTTGCCTATGCAGTAAAGACCTTTACAGAGAAACCTAATATAGATCTGGCTAAAGTATTTGTAGACAGTGGTGAATTCTTGTGGAACGCAGGTATATTTATATGGAACCTGCAGACTATTAAGTCTGAACTTGAAAAACTACAACCCGGCATAGCAGGTCTTTTTTCAGAAGGAGATAAGCTCTATTACACGGACAAGGAGAATGAATTCATTAATCAGGTGTACGAAGAGTGTACTAGTATTTCCGTTGACTATGGTATAATGGAGAAAACGGACAAAGCAATCATCTATCCTGTTTCATTCGGTTGGTCCGACCTTGGTACATGGGATTCCCTTTATGCGCAGGTAGATAAGGATGAAAACAATAATCACATTCAAACCAAAGAGAGCATGTTGGCGAATGTCTCAAACTCTATAGTGGTTTCAGAAGAGAAGGATAAACTCATAGTAATAAATGGTCTGAATAACTACATGGTTATCAATACCGACGATGTTCTTCTGATCTGTCCGAGAGAGGAGGGTATCTTCAAGAATATCCTGACAGACATGCCCCTTAAAGACTTTAACGACTATCAATAAAATTTAATACATTATGGCACAAAATCTGGTGAAGTTAGATGTTCAGTCAGAGATAGGCAAGCTGGAAGCGGTGTTGTTGCACTCGCCGGGAGCAGAGGTGGAGAATATGACTCCCAGAAATGCACAAAGGGCCCTTTACAGCGATATTCTTGACCTCTCAATCGCTCAGAAAGAGTATGAGCAGGTTTCGGGAGTTCTGAACAAGGTAGCTAAGACGTTTCAGGTGCGGGACCTGCTGGCAAAACTTCTGGACGATCATTATGAAAGAGAGGCACTAATTGGCAAAATATGCGTTACGGAGGAGGTGACGGAATATTTTGAATATCTGATGGATATGTCCTCAAGGAACCTGTCGCAGGTACTTATTGAAGGGCTCCCGGCCAGAATCAACTCTCTTACAGCATATCTTAAGGACGATTACTATGCTCTTCTGCCTCTTTACAACTTCTATTTTACAAGGGATGCATCGGTTTCCATAGGGAACAAGGCTCTTATCTGCAGAATGGCGAGCAAGGTAAGGATGAGGGAATCAATAATAACTGAGGCAATTTTTAAAAACAAAAAATTCTTCGACTGTGAACTGATAAATGGTTATGACTTCCAGCCGGGTAATAATGAGGTGTATATGGAGGGTGGCGACATACTTATTGCCCGTGAGGACATTCTTCTTATCGGAAACGGAATGAGAACCAGCAGTCAGGGTATCGATATGCTCTTAAACAGGCTCTGCAAGTCTTCGGGACCGGAAAAAAGACATATTATAGTTCAGCAACTGCCAAGCTCACCAGAATCATTTATCCATCTTGATATGGTATTCACTCTGCTCGATGTTGACAAGGCGATGGTTTTTGAACCATTGATCCTTAACGAGAACCAATATCAGACCGTTCATATGATTATTGAAGGGGGTAAGGTTTCCAAAATAAAGTCTGTAAACAATATTCCTTCGGTCTTGAAGAAGCTGGGTATGGAGGTGGAACCTGTTATTTGCGGAGGAAGCACCGACGAATGGAACCAGGAGAGGGAACAGTGGCACAGCGGTGCGAATTTCTTTGCTTTTGCTCCGGGTAAGGTAATGTCATATGCAAGAAATGTCCACACACTGAACGAACTGGACAAAATAGGATTCGAAATTATTCCTGCGTGGGATGTTTTGTCAGGGAAAAAAGATCTCGACAAAGTGGGCAAATGTGTTGTCACAATAGATGGATCGGAGTTGCCAAGAGGTGGTGGTGGAGCCAGGTGTATGACCATGCCTCTCCGAAGGGCAGCCGTAGAATGGCCAAAATAAAAAATCAATAAGATGAAAAAGCTTGTACCTCTTTTGTTGTCACTGGTTATTTCTGTAAGTTCATATGCAGAGGGAGTGATGTTTGCCTCAAAGCCATCCCTTACGCCGGATGGTTCTACTATTTATTTTTCTTATGCAGGTGATATTTTCAAGGTGCCGGCAGAAGGTGGCTTGGCACTGAGGGTTGTATCTATGGGGGGAACGGAATCTAACCCACGCATCTCTCCTGACGGAAAGTATCTTGCATTTTCTTCCAATGAAGCAGGTAACAGCAATATTTATGTTGTTCCTGTAAAAGGAGGAGATGTCAGACAACTCACATTCCACGAAGCAGGAGACATACCCGTTTCATGGTCTCCCGACTCAAGGAACATCTATTTTGAGTCTGGCAGATACAACAGTATAAGTGCGTATGTTGTATCAGTAGAGGGGGGAACACCAAAAAGACTTTTCTCCGGCTTTTTCAATACAATTGCAGGTGTTGTGGAAAATCCTGTCACCGGCGAGTTTTACTTTACAGAATCAACAGAATCATATCGTTATGCAACCAGGAAGGGGTATAAAGGTGAGCACAATCCCAATATTATCTCGTGGAACCCGTCTAAAAAAGAGTACAAAGAGGTTACCACCTATTTTGGAAAGGATATCTGGCCCATGGTAGATTCTAAGGGGAACCTCTATTATGTCTCTGACAAAAAAAATGGTGAGGCAAATATTGTGAAATACGAGGATGGTAAAAAAAGATGGATCACCGGTTTTGACGAATCGGTTCAGTACCCCGCCATAAGTGCCGACGGATCAAAAATTGTCTGTATAAAGGGATATAAAATTACATTAACAGATATTAAATCGGGCAAATCATCACAACCTGTCATCGAAGTTGTAGAGAACAGAACTGTCAATGACTTTTCGGTCAAGGTCGAAACGCCACAGGACGCATCTATCTCTCCCGACGGTAAAAAACTTGCATTTGTTTTCAGAGGATCAGTTTTCGTATGCGATGCAAAAGGAAACTTTGTAAAGCAGCTCAGGACCCCTGCCAACGAAAGGGTAGACGAGGTTTTATGGGGTGACGACAGCAAGAGTGTTTACTATACGAGAACCAATCTTGGATTCACAAATATTTTCAAACAGAGGGCAGATTTTGTATCGGACGAAAAACCAGTCTTTGTATCGGAATCGAACAGTCGCTCCCTTACTCTTTCACATAAAGGAAAACTTGTCGCTTTTGTAAACGGTTCCGGTTCTGTAATGATACTGAATATGGCTGACGATAAGTGTGCCGAGATTGCAAAAGGCGAATTCTGGGCATTTCAGGGGTACAGCCTGAGCTTCTCTTCTAATGACAAATTCCTTGCTTTTTCTGCAGTAAGTCTCTTTGAGAGAGATATTTTCATTACCAGTCTGGAAGATAAGAAAACTGTGAACCTCACCAATTCTGCAACATATGAAGACGAACCTGTCTTCTCGCCCGATGGCCGATTTATTTACTTTACAGCAGACAGGTACAATCCAAGCTTCCCAAGAGGGACATCGTTTATACTCTACAAGGTGCCGCTTGATAAGTTCTGCAGACCATTTGAGGGGGTTGAGTTTGAAAAGCTTTTCGGCAAGACAACACCCTCTGCAGGGGACTCGTCGGTTGTAATTAACAAGGATTATCTACAGAGAAGGTATGAAAGGGTAGTGGGCAGAGGAACCCAAAGCTCTCCTTTCATATATACCCAGAAAGACAAGACCTTCCTTTTTTATTCGTCGAATCATGAAGGGGAGTCAGGCTTATATGTTCAGGAGATAAAGGATTGGGATCAGAAACCTGCTCAGAGAGTTAAAGGATTGTCATCGGCTGGCAAATACATATCTAATGGTAAGGATTTGCTAGTACTTTGCCGGGATGGTCTTTACAAAGTTGACCCGGCATCGGCTTCGGCCACAAAGATTGAGATTAAACACACCTTCTCTAAAAACATGAAAAGCGAGTTCAGCCAGATGTTCTATGAGGTCTGGGCAACTCTTGCACAGAATTTTTACGATGTAAGGTTCCATGGTGTGGACTGGAAAGCAAAGCGTGATTACTATGCAGGGTTCCTTCCTGTGGTTAAAAGCAGAGATGAACTCCGGACATTGATCAACGATATGCTTAACGAGCTTAACTCTTCGCATATGGGCTTCAGCAGCTTCGGCAAGGAGGAGGAGATGCCGGAAAGATACTCTTCTGCGGAGACAGGGCTTATATTCGACAATGAAAATCCTTATGTTCTTGACAGAATTCTTGCCGGTTCTAAGGCCGATTATACAGGAAATCCGCTTAAAAAGGGAGACAAGCTTGTTGCTGTAAATGGGGAGAGGGTAGATTTCAAAAACAACAGAGAGAGATACTTTGTCTCTCCGGTAGGAAAGAGTGAGATACTTCTGACATTTGAGAGAGCAGGGGAGAGCAAGCCGGATGTGAAGGGAAAGTCTGATGTCAAGGGAACAACAGAGTTTGATATAAGGCTGCACACCATGCCGTCTTCTGAGATTCGTTCGTTACTCTATACAGAGTGGGAGGATGCCAACAGGGCAATCGTTGACAAACTTGGGAATGGCAAGATAGCCTATGTTCACATGAGGGATATGTCTGCAAATGCGCTTAATGGGTTCCTTCTGGACATGAACACGTATGCCGTTCATAAGGATGCTCTTATTCTTGACCTCCGTTTCAACGACGGGGGAAACGTACATAAAGAGGTGCTTGACTATCTTGCGCAGAAACAACATTTTAAATGGAGTTACAGGACGGGACAACCGGCAACCCATCCAAATGTCACCC
>CAZREC010000098.1:0-10029 GCA_964599025.1 uncultured Muribaculaceae bacterium
AGTTGAGAGGACGTGCCGGTCGTCAGGGTGACCCTGGTTCTTCCAGTTTCTATGTCTCACTTGAAGATGACCTTATGAGACTTTTCGGGTCCGAAAGGATCGCCGGGCTTGTAGACAAGATGGGGATGAAGGAGGGAGAGATACTGCAACATTCAATGCTTTCGAAATCAATAGAGAGAGCACAGAGGAAGGTAGAGGAGAACAATTTTGGGGTTCGTAAGCGACTGCTGGAATATGACGATGTCATGAACTCGCAGAGAGAAGTTATATATACACGCAGAAGAAACGCTCTATACGGAGAAAGAGTTGACGTAGATGTTCAGAACATGATAACTGACTATTGCGAAAATCTTGTTTCATCAAATCATGGTTCATCAGATTTTGAACAATTCTCATTAGAGACAATACGTAACCTCTCTCTTGAACCGGGTATGGATCAGGAGATCTATGAAAAAGGTTCTTTGGAGGAGGTTAACAGACTTTTCTATGAGAATGTGCAAACTGTTTACAAACGCCGGACCGATGTTCTTGTTCAGCAATCGTGGCCAATAATGAAACAGATATATGAGACACAAAGTGCCACTTATGAGAATATAGCAATTCCTGTGAGTGACGGCATAAAGATGATGCAGATGGTTGTCAATCTTAAGAAAGCTTATGAGAGTCAGGGCAGAGAGGTGGTAAGGGCACTTAACAAATCCATTACCCTTTTAATGATTGACGAACACTGGAAGGAGCATCTTAGAGAGATGGATGAGCTTAAACAGTCGGTACAAAATGCCACTTACGAACAAAAGGACCCGCTTTTGATTTACAAATTTGAAAGCTTCCAGCTATTCAAGGGGGTTTTGGAAAAGGTGAGCAAAGATGTGCTATCATTCCTGTTAAGGGCGCATATTCCAATGAGAGAGACTCAGCAAGCTCCCGTAAGCGTAAGGCAGGAACAAAAAAGAAAGACAGACCTAAGCAATATGCAAACCTCAAGACAGGACTTGCTTGCATCCGGAGGGGAACCAAAATCGCAAGGACCGGTACATGTAGAGAAGAAGGTTGGAAGAAATGATCCATGTCCTTGTGGAAGCGGGAAAAAATACAAGAATTGTCACGGTGCAAACGAATAGAAGAAAGGGAAATGTTTGATTTAATAGTTATAGGATCGGGACCTGGCGGTTATGTTGCCGCAATAAGGGCATCGCAACTGGGTATGAATACTGCAGTTGTGGAGAGAGCAGAAATCGGTGGAATTTGTCTGAACTGGGGATGTATACCAACAAAGGCGCTCCTAAAGAGCGTTCAGGCTCTTCATTACGCTCAGCATTCAGCAGATTATGGCTTTACTATTGAGGGTGAGATTAAACCCGATATTGGAAAAATTGTTGAAAGAAGCAGAGGAGTTGCTTCCGGTATGAGTAAGGGTATTGATTACCTTTTCAAAAAGAATAAGATTACAGTTATTAAAGGCACAGCCAGACTTGCCGGCAACGGTAAGGTTGAAGTGCTGAGTGATGATTTATCCACTTCTGTTATAGAAGCAAAGAATATAATCATAGCAACAGGAGCCAGAGCCAACTCATTACCATTTGCACCAATCGATGGAAAAAAAATAATCTCATACAGACAGGCACTTGTTCCTGAAACTCTTCCTAAAAGTATGGCTGTAATTGGATCAGGAGCTATCGGGAGTGAATTTGCATACTTCTACCGCTCTCTTGGAGTAGAAGTTTATCTGATTGAATATCTCGACAATGTTGTTCCGCTGGAAGACGAGGAGGTTTCAGCGCAACTTAGCCGTTCATTCAGAAAAATGGGTATGAAGGTGATGGTATCTGCTCAGGTAAAAAATGTGGATACTTCCGGTGAGATGTGTAAACTTACTGTCCAGACCAAAAAAGGCGAAGAGATAATAGAGGTAGAAAGAGTTTTATCTGCTGTGGGCGTAATTGCGAATATAGAGAATATTGGATTGGAGGAGTTGGGCGTTTTAGTTGAAAGAAGAAAAATAAAAGTTGATGAGTTCTATAAAACAAACATTGCCGGTGTTTACGCAATAGGAGATGTAATTGCAACCCCTGCACTTGCTCATATTTCATCTGCAGAGGCAATCTGTTGTGTGGAAAAATTAGCAGGACTAAATCCTAAGCCGCTTAATTATAATAATTTCCCGGGATGTACCTATACATCACCCGAGATTGCTTCTGTTGGTATGACAGAAAAAGCAGTTAAAGAGAGAGGTATCGAATATAAGACTGGCAAATTCCCATTTACTGCCTCAGGTAAGGCAGCGGCTGCCGGGGAGAAGGATGGTTTTGTAAAACTGATAGTAGACGCAAAGACCGACGAGATATTAGGAGCTCACCTTATAGGGGCAAACGTTACGGAAATGGTTTCCGGATTGGTTGTTGCGCGAAATTTGGGTGTAAAGGCAAAAGACATTATTCACTCAATTCATCCTCACCCTACAATGAGTGAGGCAATTATGGAAGCCGCAGCAGCAGCTCACGGAGAAGTAATTCATATTTAAAAATTAAGATATGTCTAAAAATGAAATTGTAGCTCAGGTAAACGAAGTCAACAGGATTTCAAGCGGAACAGATTTTCAGGGGACACTTATATCACAATGTGACATTAGAATTGACGGGTCTTTTGAAGGAAAACTAACCACTACCGGAAAATTGGTTTTAGGTGAATCAGCAAAATTGTTTGGCGATGTAGTATGCAGAAGTTGTGATATATGGGGAGTAATGGAAGGAAAACTCTTAGTAAAAGAGGTATTTGGTCTCAAGAAGAGTGGCTCAATCACCGGTAACGTCGGCTGCCAGAAAATCTTCATAGAAGAGGGAGGGGTCTTTAATGGCTCTTGCAAAATGATTAACGAATCAAGCTTTGAGGAGCTGAAACTGAAACTTTCTTAAAAGATTATAAGAATAAATAAAGGGGCTGTATCAAAAATGATACAGCCCCTTTATTGTATTATAGTGTTAATTTATATCAAAATAGAGACACAAGTTGTGGCATTTCCAATATCTATGCCGATATACTGTGTTGAACTATCTTCCGGAACATAAGACAGTGCATCTTTGTCTGCAACTTCAGCTCCGTTGACAAGCTTGGAATTAATAGCATAACCTATTGATGCGCATTTTTCAGGTGACGGAACAGTTGTAATCGGACAGATTTCTCCGAACTCTTCAGTAAACATATTGACAAGATCCTGATGATATGCTCCACCTCCTACAAGGACTATTTTTGAGCAAATTTCAAAGTCTTCATCAGATACATATCGTTTAATGGCCGGAGAGATAACATTTGAATAATATAGTTGCAACGATCTCCTTTTTTCTTCTCCGAAATCCTTTCTTTTCCTGTCTATATAAACAAACCCTTTAGTGAAAATCTGATCAACCTGATGGTCTGTTTTAAGTCTTAGATAAGCATTCTTGTTCAACTCTTGGGTAAAAAGGTCAACAGCATAACTTATACCGTGTGTGCTAAATGTAGATTTACTCAGCAGTCCTTCCGGTTTGCTTACCGCACCTTCGCATGTTCCATAACCCAGACTTATTATTATAAAATTGCCGTCAATTGGATTTTCTCCCTTTCTCAAAGCAATGTCACAGCCGGCAAGCTCAGGAAGAACGTTAACCTTACATGCCGGAATTAATTTCTGTTCGGTGGTTGTGTTCCCGTTTTCCTCTGCCTTGTAGTATGTTATTACCTTTTCTGCCTTGAAGTACTCTTCGGCATCTTCCTTGTTGGATTGAAAAGTGGCAAATGGGAAACCTGTAGTAATTGATAAATTCGGCAATTTGACGAATTTGGAATTGTTCATGCAGGCATTGCTTGCAAGCAGAATAGCAGACTGGCTGATGATTCTGTAGTCTGAGTCAGCAGGAGATGCGTTTATAGCCGTATGAGGTGAGACACCCTCAAAAAGTGCTTGCAAACCAACTATATAATCGACACCATCAAGTTTGATTTTGGAGAAACCCAAAATTGGATCATTACTTGTATAGTACTCCCTGATTGTAGCCTCGTATACACTCGGGAAAGAAAATGTTTTAACCATACTCTACTTTTTTAAAATTTCTGTGAATTTAAATAAAAATTTTAATAAATATTATAAAGTAGATTTAATCTTGTAAATATTTCTTTCACTGCTGTTTCTTGATATTAATTCGCCTATAAATCCGGCTAAAAATAGCTGCATACCAATTATTAATGCAACCAGTGAAATATAGAACAGCGGCTGGTCGGTAACAGCTCTGTATGTAAGACCTTGTGCTTGTGTAATGACCTTGTTTATAATTAAATACAACGAAGTCATGGCTCCTATGAAAAACGTCAGACTCCCAATGAGACCAAAGAAATGCATGGGTTTCTTGCCAAACCTTGTAAGAAACCAGAGAGATAGAAGATCAAGAAAGCCGTTTACAAAACGATTCATCCCGAATTTACTTTTACCATACTTTCTGGGCTGATGTTTTACAACCTTTTCCCCTATTCTTGTAAAACCGGCATTTTTAGCAATATAAGGTATGTATCTGTGCATCTCTCCATATACCTCAATGTTTTTCACTACCTCATTTCTGTATGCTTTCAATCCACAGTTCATATCGTGAAGCTTAATACCGGTAACCCTTCTTGCTGTGGCATTGTATATCTTTGACGGTATGTTCTTTGCAAAGATATTGTCCTTTCTCTTCTTTTTCCATCCCGACACAAGATCGTATTCGCCGGATCTTATCATCTCTATCAAACCCGGTATCTCTTCAGGACTATCCTGTAAATCGGCATCCATAGTAACAACTATCTCTCCCTGTGCTGCTTCAAAACCACAGAAAAGAGCAGCTGATTTTCCGTAATTTCTTATAAATCTTATACCTCTGATAATTTCAGGATACTTTTTATGAAGAGATTGCACTACACTCCACGAATAGTCAGTACTACCATCGTCTATTAATATAACCTCATATTCAAGATTACTTTCACTAAGGGCCCTGTCTATCCAGGAAAGGAGATCCGGAAGAGACTCCTCTTCATTATATAGAGAAATTACTATTGAGAGATCCATCAGATTATAATTTTCAGAAGTGCGCTTATTCTGTGAAAATATCACCTTTTTTTGTATAGTTGGCAATTATAGATGAGGCTATTATGCCAAATATTGTATAATAGAAAAGTGAAAAGACAGATATTATATGAGGAAGTTTGCCTCCGATTTTATCCAGCATATCCATACCTTCAGGATTGCTTGATTGTATTGCAGCAGACACCTGTTCAAGTTGTGCAGCCATACTGTCAGGGAAAATCACAGCGTAGTGCATGAACAGATAACATGCACAAATCAGCGAAGAGAGCAGACAGATCATAAATCCAAAACGGAACCCATCCTTATATGTAAATAAATCATGAGTCTTTGCATAATCCTTAATGAAATAGTACAACAATCCAAGGCTTCCTATTAGTTTAAGGAGCCAAAGCAACCATATTATTGCTGTTCCGGGAGATAAAACTGTCTGGATGAGAGTAACCACAATTGTTACCAGAGCAAGCAACAGACCGTCAAGTGCAGCAACACTCCATTTATTAGTTTGCATAATGATTTGATTTATAGGTTTATCGAAATAATTTAAGTTCATCAAATTTAACTAAAAATGTATACTAACCAAAATTTAAAGTTTAATAAAAATTAGTTACCTTTGCCTTTCAATTGAATTCAGAAAACAATTATGATCAATATTACATTTCCGGACGGTACTGTCCGTACCTTTGAAAAAGGGGTGACTGCATACGATATTGCAAACAGCATCAGCCCCAGACTGGCGCAGGAAATTCTTGCTGCGTCTGTAAACTCTGTAATTTTTGAACTCAACAGACCTATTAATGAAGACTCATCAATAAAGCTTCATAAATGGGATGATCAGGAAGCTAAGAGTACATTCTGGCATTCATCGTCACATCTTATGGCAGAGGCGCTTGAACTTCTTTATCCGGGTATAAAATTTGGAATAGGCCCTTCTATTGAGGTTGGGTTTTATTATGATGTTGACCTGGGAGAAAAGACAATTACAGAGTCGGATCTTGTAAAAATAGAGAATAAGATGCTTGAGCTTGCCCGTGAGAAACAAGCTTTTGTAAGAAAGGATGTAAGCAAGGCAGAGGCAATGGCAACATATACCACTAAAGGTGACGAGTATAAGTGTGAGCTTATAAGAGATTTAACTGACGGAACAATTTCGTTTTATACAATTGGTTCATTTACAGATCTATGTAGAGGACCTCACCTTGTAGACACATCTGTGATAAAAGCGGTAAAGTTAACTTCCATTGCTGGAGCGTACTGGAGAGGAAACGAGAAGAACAAGATGCTTACCCGCATTTATGGAGTAACATTCCCGCAGAAGAAGCTTCTGGATGAGTATCTGGTAATGCTTGAAGAGGCAAAAAAACGCGATCACAGAAAATTAGGCAAGGAACTTGAACTTTTTGCATTTTCTCAAAGAGTCGGACAAGGTCTTCCTTTATGGCTTCCAAGAGGTGCCATGCTAAGAGAGAGGCTGGAGAACTTCCTTAAAGCCGTTCAGAAGAAAGGGGGATATCTTCCGGTTATAACTCCACATATAGGACAGAAAGAACTTTATGTAACATCCGGACATTATGCCAAATATGGTAAAGACTCATTCCAGCCAATTCACACTCCTCAGGAGGGCGAGGAATTTTTGCTTAAACCCATGAACTGTCCGCATCATTGCGAAATATACAAGACAAAACCGCGTTCATATAAAGACATGCCTTTAAGGCTTGCTGAGTTTGGTACAGTTTATCGTTACGAACAGAGTGGCGAACTTCACGGATTGACTCGCGTGAGAGGATTTACACAGGATGATGCGCATATATTCTGCCGTCCGGATCAGTTAAAAGAGGAATTCCTTAAGGTTATAGATATTGTTTTGTATATATTTAAAACTTTGGATTTCAAGGATTATACTGCTCAGATTTCGCTAAGGGACCCTAACGACAGAGAAAAATATATAGGAACCGATGAAAACTGGGATAAAGCAGAAAGTGCAATAATTGAAGCGTCTGCGGAAAAAGGGCTAAAAACTGTAATAGAGTTGGGCGAAGCAGCATTTTATGGTCCTAAGCTTGATTTCATGGTAAAGGATGCAATAGGCAGAAAATGGCAGTTGGGAACAATTCAGGTTGATTATAACCTCCCGGAACGATTCGACCTTGAGTATGTTGGTTCTGACGACAAGAAGTATCGTCCCGTTATGATACACAGGGCACCATTCGGTTCAATGGAGAGATTTGTTGCAGTTTTACTGGAGCATACCGGTGGAAAGTTCCCTTTATGGCTTGCTCCTGAACAGGCTGTAATCATCCCTGTAAGTGAAAAATACAACGATTATGCAAAAAAAGTTGTAGATTTACTCAATAATAACGATATTCGCGCCTCAATTGACGACCGAAACGAAACTATCGGTAAGAAAATCAGGGAGAATGAGCTTAAAAGAGTTCCATTCCTCTTGATTGTTGGTGAAAAAGAGGTTGAATCTGATACCATTTCTGTCCGTAAACAGGGAGAGGGAGACAAGGGTCAGGTAATGTCGGTTGAAGAGTTCGTTGCGTTTATTGAAAAAGAGATTAAACAACAGATAGATTAATAACTAAAAATAGGAGGATTTACTTATCGCTACACCTTTTAAACCTCGCCCGGGAGGATTTATCAAACGGACACCAAGCCAGAACCGAACTGTAACGCAGAACAGACAACATGCGAGTGGTTCTAAAGACGATGGTCCAAGAATGAATAATGAAATCACAGCTGCTCGAGTTAGAGTTGTTGGTGATAATGTTCCTAATCCTGGAGTTTTTTCTCTGTTTGAGGCCATCAAGATGGCAGAGGCGTTGGAATTGGACCTTGTGGAGATATCTCCAAGTGTAGACCCGCCAGTATGCAAGATAATTGACTATCAAAAGTTTATTTATCAGCAAAAAAAGAAGGCAAAGGAGATGAAAGCCAATGCCAGCAAGGTTATAATTAAAGAAATCAGGTTTGGTCCAAACACGGATGAACACGATTTCCAGTTTAAACTTAAACATGCACAATCTTTCTTGCAAGAAGGTTCAAAAGTTAAGGCTTTTGTGTTTTTTAAAGGAAGATCTATTTTGTTCTCTCAGCAAGGAGAGAAATTGCTTCTCCGCTTTGCTCTTGAGCTTGAAGATTACGGAAAGGCGGACCAAATGCCAAAATTGGAGGGTAAGCGTATGATAATGATGCTTTCTCCGGTAAAAAAGAAATAATTTTAACTATTTAAAATAAGTACAGATGCCCAAAATTAAAACCAACTCCGGTGCAAAAAAGCGCTTTGAGCTTACCGGAACGGGAAAAGTGAAAAGAAAGCATGCTTTCAAAAGTCACATTTTAACCAAAAAAACAACCAAACAAAAAAGAAACCTGACCTATTCGTCTGTAGTAGCCTCTGTAGATGAGAAGAGGGTAAAAGCAATGTTGGTTGCGTAACCATTTATTAACCTGAATGAACAGCAGAGAAGATTCCCTATGGAGGGGAGCGCTGACATTCTTAAAACAAAATTAAAATGCCAAGATCGGTAAATTCGGTAGCTTCAAGAGCTCGCCGTAAAAAAATTCTAAAACTTACGCGCGGTAATTTTCTAGCCCGTGCAAATGTGTGGACAGTAGCAAAGAATACCTATGAAAAAGGTCTTACTTATGCCTACCGTGACCGAAAAGTAAAAAAACGCCTGTTCCGTGCTCTTTGGATACAAAGAATAAATGCAGCTGCAAGACAGCATGGGATGAACTATTCACAGTTCATAGGTAAGCTGGCAAAAAACAACATTGGCCTGAACCGCAAAGTTCTTGCAGATCTGGCAATGAATAACCCTGCCGCTTTTGATGCGATAATTAATTCAGTTAAATAGATTCTCTTTTGAAAAATCTCCGGATATTAGGTAACAAGTGGTTCAAATTTTCATTATGGGCCACAATTTACTTGCTTTGGGTTATATGGTTCGATAATTGGTGGTTCCTTCTGGGACTTATCGTGATATTCGATCTCTATATCACAAAAAAAGTGAAATGGGCCTTCTGGAAAAAGAGATATGAGAAGGGAGAGAAAAGAAATGCCTGGCTGGACTGGCTTGATGCAATTATTTTTGCACTCATTGCCTCTACGTTCATCAAGGCTTTCTTCTTTGAGGCTTATATGATTCCCACCTCGTCAATGGAGAGAACTCTAATGACAGGTGATTATCTTTTCGTAAGCAAGATTGCTTATGGCCCTAAAGTTTCCCAGACTCCAATCTCATTTCCTTTGGTTCATAATGTCTTGCCTATTACTGGAGGAGAGTCATACCTTACATGGATAAAGAGTCCGTATAAGAGAATGGCTGGTTTAAGAGATGTTAAAAGAGACGATATAGTTGTCTTTAACTTTCCTCATGGCGACACTGTTCTCAAAGCAGATCCTACAGCCGATTATTACACTTATGTCAGAATTTACGGAAGGGAGTATACCCAGAAGACATACGGACCATATGTTGTAAGACCGGATGATAAAAAGGATAACTATGTGAAGAGATGTGTCGCAGTAGCTGGTGATACGCTTGAGATTGTAAACGGAAAAGTGTTTGTTAACGGCATACCTCAAAAGAATATTGCCGGTATTCAAAACACCTACACTGTATACACTAACGGGACACCCCTTAATTCAAAGATTATCGAGGATATGGGCCTTAACACAGAAGAGATATATTATGATGTAAATCTTCCCGGATATCAGGCTTTTCCTTTGAATGAGGACGAGGTTTCAAAAATCAGGGCATTTGGGAATATTGTAGATATCCGTCAGAATATTGATACATATCCGCCTGATATCCCAGACTCACCACTGATGATTTTCCCGTTTTCTGAGAACTATAAATGGACAAGAGATAATTTTGGCCCGTTATGGTTACCGTCAGCAGGAAGCAGTATAGGGCTTACTTTGGAAAACCTTACAT
>CAZREC010000099.1:0-9942 GCA_964599025.1 uncultured Muribaculaceae bacterium
ATCCAGTTAAGTATTATCACCTCTCCGTAATCTGAAATTACAGACTCAGGATGAAACTGAAGGCCGGATATCCTTAACTCTTTGTGAAAGAGTGACATTATTACACCCTCTTCGTTGACCGATCCCACGACAAGCTCCTTTGGCACAGAGTCATCAGAAACTGCCCAGGAGTGGTACAATCCTGCTTTAATTTCAGGATAACTTCCGGTTTTATCCAGTATATTTCCCAGCAGAGGGTCGTTTTTATCTGTTATGTTTATTATTGATTTGTGTCCGTGCAGGGGATGTCTGAGATTATAGAGAGTGGCTCCAAAATAACAGGCAATTGCCTGATGACCAAGACAAATGCCAAGTATAGAATGACTGGATTTGCAGGTGTCTATTATTTTAAGCAGATCGCCTGCATCTTTTGGTAAACCCGGCCCCGGAGAGAGTATTATGTGAGTATAACTATTCAGATTTTCAAAAGGTATATGATCGTTAAATACTATATCTATCCGGCAGTCTGTCACCTTTCTTACCAGATGGAAAATGTTGTAGACGAACGAATCGTAATTATCTATCAGCAGAACTCTCTTCATTGAGCAAAAATATATAATATAGTTACATTTGCGTAAAAAATATGAGCAGGTACAAATCTGCATACGAAGTTAGAGAACTGATGAACAGAGCACGTTCGGATTCCCGGCCATTCATTCTTGCAGTGGATTATGATTTGGAGAGGGGGATTTTTGTTGAGGATCCTCTTAATCAGGATGACATTCTGTTTCGTTTTGGAGATGTAAAAAACTATACCGGCTCAAATATTCGGGTTGGGAAACCGGTTTTAAGCATAGTCAATCCGGTTGCCTACGATGTATATGAGTCAAAATTCAAAGTAGTCATGGACGGGTTGAAAAGAGGTGATTCCTATCTGCTCAACCTTACGGCAAGAACAGAGGTAGAGACTCCGTATGAACTAAGAGAAATTATGGTCTCTGCAAATTCTCAGTTCGGCTTTTGTGCCGGTGAAGAGTTTGTTTCGTTCTCACCGGAACGCTTTGTCAGGATAGAAAATGGAATAATATCTTCATTTCCCATGAAGGGAACCATAGATGCCTCGTTACCGGAGGCAGAGGAGATAATCATGAATGATTACAAAGAGAGTTGTGAGCATAATACTATTGCAGATCTTATAAGGAACGACCTTGGGATGGTGTCGGAAAGTGTATGGGTGGAGAGGTTCCGGTATACGGAGAAAATTGAAACCAGCAGAAGCACTATACTGCAGGTAAGTTCTGAGATAAAGGGACGACTTTACGAAGATAACTGCAAATATCTTGGCAATACTGTTTTTACTCTTCTTCCTGCAGGATCCATATCAGGGGCGCCAAAACCGTCGACTGTAAAAATTATTTCGGAGGCAGAGGGGGAGAAGAGAGGTTTTTATACAGGTGTATGCGGATACTATGACGGTTCGGTTTTTGATTCAGCTGTGTTAATAAGGTATATAGAGCGTGACGAATCGGGGAGACTTTTTTACAGAAGTGGTGGCGGAATAACAGTAAACAGCAACTGCAGTGATGAATATAAGGAGCTTATTGAAAAGATTTATCTTCCAAAAACACCATTATGAGGTTTATAGAGACAATGAAGCTTGAGAACGGTATTATCCTGAACATAGATCTTCATAAAGCCAGGTCGCAGGAAGCAATACTTCAACACTTTGGTATTGAGCGAAGTCTGCCTTTTGAACAACTTGTCCCTGAAGAGATGCAACAAAAGAGAGGAATTTTCAAGCTCAGGGTTGTATATTCAAGAGATATCGAGGCATTCAGTATTGATCCTTATGTTCCGAGAACAATAAAAAGACTAAAGGTAGTAGACGGAGGAGAGCTTGACTACAGATTTAAATATGAGAATCGTTCTGCAATTGAGAGTCTGCAAAGCCACAGAGGTGATTGTGATGATATACTTATAATAAAAGAGGGATATGTGACCGATACTTCATATACCAACGTGGTCTTTGCAAAGGAGATGGACTTATTTACCCCGGACACTTTTTTGCTTAACGGAGTAAAAAGGAGGTCCCTTTTAAGAGATGGTGTGATTAAAGAGAGAAAAATAAGAGTTGAAGATATCAAGGGCTATGATGGATGTTACCTGATAAACGCCATGCTGGAGTTTTATCCGGTGTCGTTTGTCGATATATAGTCCCGCTTGCAGAAATAAGTATTTGTTTTGTATTTGAAGTTATATTTTTACACTCATGATACTGCCAAAACAAATAGAGCGTTTTTTTTACAAGAAACCCGGTTTCTGGTTTTTTCAGATAACTGGCTGGATAGCCATGTTCATTCAGGATCTTTTTAAGAGCTATGGCTCTTTTGCAGATGACAAGGAGGTCTATTTCCTGACCCTCTCTCTAATTTGCGGATTTTGCATCACATTGGTGATGAGAAAGCTGTACCGTTTTTTATACGATCAGAAAAGGAGCATCGTATTTTATATATTAGTTCTTTGTATCACATCTCTTCTGGGAGGTTTTGTATGGTTTGTAATAAGAGAATCAATTATAACTCCGCTTCACGGGATGATAGTACTGGGAAAAGGATATGAAGTAATGGATCTGTCTGTTTATCAATCACTGAGCAAGATCCTCAATTATTCCTGGCCACTTGTACCCTGGAGTACACTCTATTTTGGATTGAAGTTTTGGATAGACCTGCTCGATGCAAGGGATAAATTTGAAAAGGCATTGCTTCTGGCCCAGAAGTCTCAGCTACAAATGTTAAGATACCAGCTAAACCCCCACTTTCTGTTTAATTCCCTTAACTCTATACAAGCCCTTGTATACGAAGATCCAAGGCATGCAGACAAAATGATAACCGAACTTGCAGAATTCCTAAGATTTGCATTACGCGACAAGGATAAGTTGTTTGTCCCCCTGAAAGAGGAGGCAGAAGTTGCGGAACGATATCTGTCGATGGAGCAGACACGATTTCCTGACAGGTTAAAGTATAATATAAATGTTACAGAAGAGGCTGCTGAGGTAAGGGTAATAGCTTTTTTACTTCAGCCGTTTGTAGAGAATGCAATTAAACACGGAATGAAATCGTCACCCGATGGATTTTCTATTGATATCGATTGCCACACTAAGGATAACAAGCTATACATTAAGATTGAAAACACGGGGGTATGGATAGAGAGTAACAGCAATACAGGAACAGGTATACAAAATGTTTTTGAAAGGCTGAATAACGCATACCCCGGCAAATATCAGCTAAATATCATAAAGAACTCAGATTCCGTTTGTGTCTTGATTGAAATATCATATGCCAAAGGAGATGAAAATATATAAAGCATACATACTGGACGATGAGCCGCTGGCTATAAAATCGCTGAAAAAAAAACTGGAGAGTCACCCGGAAATCAGGGTTATCGGAGAGTCAACCAGAATGAACAAGGCTTTTGATGATATATCGGCCGATTCTCCGGACATACTTTTTCTGGATATACAGCTGGCAGAAGGAACCGGTTTCGATTTTCTAAACAATGTAAGGTTTTCAGGAAAAGTTGTATTTGTGACTGCATATGATGAGTATGCTTTCAGGGCCTTTGAGGTGAACGCCCTGGATTATCTGCTTAAACCGGTTTCTGACGAAAGGATGAGTGAGACCATAAACAAGATCAGAAACAATCAGTATAACTACAGCAATAACGATCCAAATTTTGAATTAAGGTACAGGTACTCCGACAGACTGTTTGTTGTGGAGCGTAATCAGATTCATTTCGTACTGTTGGAAAACGTCACAAGAATTTATGCGGCAAGGGATTATAGCTTTATAGAAACATATGATGGTAAAAAGAGTATCATTATGAGAACAATGGCGGAGTGGGAAGTTCGTCTGCCAAAAGAGCACTTTGTCAGGGTCCATCGTTCCTATATAGTAAATATCAATCATATAGAAAAGATAATAAGGAACTCAACCTCTACAGCCAGGATTTATCTGAAAAATATTCCCGAACCGGTGTCATTGAGCAGGACCTATTATAAAAATCTTAGAAATAATTATCTGTAATTTCTCTGAGTTTCATCTCTTATCGACAAGATGCATTTGATGCATCTTTTTTTATGTCATTAAACGATTAATAGTGTGGCTCGTCGGCCTATAATAACGCCGGAAGAATCTTTTTTCCTTATTGTTATACAATCAGTAAAATCGCATAGTCATTTTAACCGATTATTAACTAAAACTATTATTTAATGAAAAAACTCAGAATTTTATTTACAGCTCTCCTGATAACAACAGGAAGTGTGCTGTCGGCTCAGAACATACGAGTAACGGGAACTGTAACCGAATCGGGAACAGGATCGTCGCTTCCGTTTGTGAATATTCAGCTTAAAGGGACAAATATTGGTACAGCAACGCTGGATAATGGGAACTATGTAATAAATGCTCCCTCTAACGGAACGCTGGTCTTTAGTTTTTTAGGATTCAAAACTTTAGAAGTTCCGGTGCAAAACAGGACCACGATAAATGTACAGCTTCAGCCAGATGCGGTAAGCCTGAACGAGGTTGTCACGATTGCTTATGGAGTAGCAAAAAAGGAATCGGTGACAGGTGCCATTTCGACGGTTAATTCAAAGGCTATAGAGAAAAGGCCGGTGTCCAGTGTATTTGCTGCTCTTGAGGGGCAGGCAGCCGGTGTCCAGGTAAACAATACTTATGGAGAACCTGGTTCAGATCCGGTGATTAGAATAAGAGGATTTAGTTCCATTAACGGATCTAATGCCCCGCTTTATGTGATTGACGGAGTTCCATTCGGCGGCAATATCTCAGATTTAAACCCGGCAGATATTGAGAGCATGTCTGTTCTCAAGGATGCTTCCTCATCGGCACTGTTCGGAAACAGAGCCTCCAACGGTGTTATTATGATTACAACAAAAAAAGGTAAGAGCAATATAGTATCTGTAAGGGCAAACGTAAATCAGGGTATTTTCACAAGAGGTGTTAAGGAGTACGATAAGCTTGATGCTAAGGAGTTTATGGAGGTAATGTGGAAGGGTTATAGAAATAGTCTTATGACCTCTCAGCCAACGAAATACCCTACAGTAGAATCGGCAAGTACCGAGGCTACCAAAACACTTATCCCTACATACCTGAAATACAATATTTTCAATAAACCAGATAATGCTCTTTTTGATGCTAGCGGGAAAGTTCTGGCCGATGCAAAAATTTACTCCGGTTATGACGACCTGGACTGGTTTAAATATATGGAGAGACTTGGTCACAGACAAGATTATGTTGTTAGTGCAGATGGAGCATCAGAGAAACAAAACTACTTTTTCTCCATTGGATACCTTGATGAGAAAGGATATATAAAATCGTCGGACTTTACCAGATTTTCCGGCAGGGCAAACATATCGGTAACTCCTAAAAAGTGGTTTAAAACAGGATTGTCACTTTCCGGGACACACCAGATCTTCAACAACTCCTACGGATCAGCAATAGATAACGCGAACTCCTTCATTAATCCATTTATGTATGCAAGAACCATTGCTCCAATATACCCGGTATATCTGCACGATATGGCAACCGGGGAATATATTCTTGATGCTAACGGAGAGAAGCAGTATGACTCGGGAGGACAATATTCAAGACCACAATATGCAGGAAGACACGTAATATGGGAATATGAGCTGAATACCAACAAAACGTACAGAAATACCCTCAACAGTCAGGTATATGCCGATATCAACTTCCTGAACGATTTCACCTTTAGTATAAAAGGAGATATGTCGCTCAGAGACAGCGAAAACCGCACATACAGAAATATAACTATAGGAGATGGAGCCGGTACAGGTACAGCCTCCAAGGAGATGAACAGATATAAAAGCTATACTTTACAACAGCTTCTGACTTGGAAAAAAACATTTGGGAGGCATGAAGTTGATGTGCTTGCAGCTCATGAAAATTTCTATCACAATCAGTCATATACCTACGGATATAAAACCACAGAGGTGTTCAAGGGTGGTCCGGAGTTCATTAATTTCACAGTCATAAGTGCACTTGATGGTTATCAGAGAGACTACAGAACAGAAAGTTTTCTGTCGCGTGTAAGATACAATTACGATAACCGCATCTACATTGATGCCTCTTTCAGAAGAGATGGCACATCTAAATTTTTCACCGATACCAGATGGGGAAACTTCTGGTCAGTAGGAGGAAGCTGGACCATTTCAAAAGAACCGTTTATGGCCTCACTTAACAAGCAGATAAATAGCCTCAAACTGAGGGCATCTTACGGCGAGGTTGGTAATGACGGCGGAACCAGCTATACAGCAATAGATTTTCAGGCATATATGGCTCTCTATGCCCTTGATCAGAATGGGAACAGGGGTGCAGCATACAAAAAACAAAATGAGGCACTGGATCTTATATGGGAGACATCCGGTTCGCTTGGGGTAGGAATTGACGGCAGGTTTTTTGATAGACTTAATCTATCTGCAGAGTATTTCGACAAGAGATCACAGAACCTTCTGTTTGATGTCTATCTTCCACTCTCGGCAGGAGCAACTTCAACGGACCGTGCAGAATCTACAGTTAAGAAGAACTTAGGTTCAGTTTCCAACCGTGGTATAGAGCTTTCTCTTGATTATGATCTTATTAAAAGTGGAGACTTCAGATGGAACGTAGGAGTTATTTCTACAATTCTTAAAAATAAGATTATCAGCCTGCCGGAACAAAACAGGGCCAACGGAATCATTAGTGGTTCTAAGAAATATATGGAGGGTCACGATATTTATAAGTTCTGGATGTATCAGTTTGCCGGTGTTGACCAAATGACAGGAAATTCACTGTATCTGATAGATTATGACAAATATTATGTAGGAGATGCTGTTGAGGGAAAAACATCTATTCCTGCTCAGTGGCTGGAAACGATTAATGGTAAAAATTACACCAAAAATATTACTTATGCCAAACAGGACTGGAGCGGAAGTGCCATACCGGATCTTTTTGGAAGTGTCACTACATCAATCTCATATAAGAACTTCGATTTGTCGGCCCTCTTCACCTATTCCATCGGGGGGAAAACATACGACAACTCATATCAGGACCTGATGTCTGTAACAGCCACTCCAAGTGCGTATCACAAAAATGTTTTAAAATCGTGGGATGGTGTCCCTGCAGGAATGACAGCAACATCTCCGGGCAGGATAAATCCTACAGGCATTCCGGTAATAAACTATCAGCTAAGCCCTTATAATAATGCTTCTACGACACAATTTTTGAAAGACGCTTCCTATTTGGTGGTGAAAAACATAACGTTGGGATACCGCTTGCCAAGAAAAATTGTAAATAAACTGGATATATCAGATTTATCAATAAATATCTCAATTGATAATCTCGCTACTTTCAATAAACTCAGAGGAATGGATTCACAGCAATCATTCGGAGGTGTTACAGATAACGGATTTGTTGCATCAAGAGTATTATCGGTAGGGGTAAATGTTAAACTATAATCGAAACAATAATATGAATAAGAAAATAATAATTTCATTTTTATCGGGTTGTATATTGCTTTTATCGGCATGTAACAAAGACTATCTCGATACTAAACCAACGTCATCTACGGCAACCTCAACAATATTTGAATCTGTAGAAAACATATCTCTTGCAATAAATGGCATCAACAAGCTTATGGCATTGGGCTATCACCTGTATGATCATGGTTACGGACAAATGATGTATGGCGAGGGTGGTATAAAAATGTTATATGGAAACTATCCGGGAAACCACTACAATGTAGACCTTGCAGGGTGGTCCGTTCTCATAAACGGGGAGTGGCGGGAGCTTGTAACAAGCGTATGGGATGTCTATCCCTGGTACTACTATTACAGTATCATAGGAAACGCCAATGCTATAATTGTAAATACTGACAAGGCAAAAGGGGCAGAGGCCGACAAGCAGTTTGTAAAAGCTCAGGCTTTAACCTACAGAGCTTATGCATACTTTATGTTATCGCAGATTTACTGCTATCGCTGGAGTGACTCAAATAACGGAACATCACAAGGATTGGTCCTTAGACTGGACACATCTACCGGTGATATGCCTCTCTCTACTCTTGCACAAGTATATACTCAGATATACAAAGACCTTGATGACGCCATAACCCTTTATACAAATTCAGGGCTATCAAGAAAATATTTCTATGATCCCGACAAAAGTGTTGCCTATGCTATTTACGCAAGAGCAGCAATTACAAAGAAGGATTATACAAAGGCATCAACAATGGCTGTCAATGCAAGAGAAGGATATCCACTAATGTCCAACACAGACTATAAGTCGGGCTTTAACACTCCTAACGGTGAATGGATTTGGGGAAGCTTTAGCTCAGTTGATGAGTCTCAGGCCTGGTCTTCATTCTTTGCATATCATGGGTACAACTCAAATGCAAACGCTGTCAGGACAACACCAAAAGGAATAAGCAGAGAGTTGTTTGACAAGGTTCCGGCCACAGATATAAGGAAGTCCCTCTTTTTAGATCCGGCCGGATATGTGCCTAATGTAGACTACTCAACAGCCAATGGACGAGCTGTTGCAGGAAAGGCCTTATACAAGGATGCATTCCTTAAGTACCCCGACCTGTTCAGTACAGCTCTTATCTATACACATATGAATTTTAAATTTAAGGCACTGGATCTGCCGGGTGTAGGAAACCTTAACCATTTCAGATCTTCAGAGATGTATCTTATTGAATCAGAGGCAAAATACTTTCTGAATGACACCCCGGGTGCACAACAGGCTCTTATTACCCTGAACAAGAACAGCGGCAGGGACCCTCAGTACAACTGCACAAAAACAGGCACAGCCCTTTTGGAGGAGATTAAGTTATACCGTGCACTTGAACTATGGGGTGAAGGATTTGACTGGTTCGACCTTAAACGCTGGGGAGACAATATAAACAGAAAAAGTTATGCTAACGGAGGGAATTTCGTAAGCGTCCTTGCTGTCACCCTTACTCCTGAAACCGGTAATAAATGGACATGGATGATTCCGAAGAAAGAGACCGACTACAATTTTGGTATTGAATAGAAAAAATAATGCCAACTGGCATCATAAAACACCGGGGCTGCTGTAATCCCTTGTTGTGAGGCACACCGACACTCACAAACTACTTTCAGACAGTAGATACAGTGGTTAGTAATTTAGGTTTATTTAAAATAAACGTTTTATAAAGTTATGATAATTACCCGAAAAATAGAAATTTCTGTTGATGAAAATGACAAAGAACTCAGAGAATCGTTTCAGAGACAAATGCATCAATGGAGGCACATTGTCAGGAACAGTGCAAATGAGCTTCTGTCGTACCTATACAGCATCGACAGATTGCAGCTTCCTGTTGACCCAAACGGGTTTCACACTCTTTTACAGGACAGACTAAAGAACAAGTTACCTGCAGGTATATTGAAATGTCTTGTTCAGGACGTGAACAAGAAATACAGGGAGACAAGGATCGCGCTTTTAAAAGGTAATGTGAGTCTGTATACATTCAGAAATAATATTCTGATTCCATTTTCTGCACAATCTGTTAGCCAACTACATTGGAGCGACACCAAAAAATGCTTTCTGTTCACTCTTTTCGGGATTCCGTTCAGAATAATTCTGGGCAGAGATAAAAGCAATAACAGAAAAATTGTTGAAGACATAATGTGTGGCGGAATCCGAATATTCAGCTCCTATCTGCTCATCGACGACATAAAAAAGAAAACCTTTCTCTTTTTAAATATAGATTTCTCAGTAAAAACTCCGGAACTTGACAAAGACAAATGCATTAACGCGACACTCTCTTCTGAGGTTCCATTATTAGCCGGTTATGAATGCTGTGAAAAAGAGATCGGAACCAAGGATGAGTTCCTGCACCGGTTATTACAAATTCAGGAAGGTATAAAGGATG
>CAZREC010000100.1:0-9903 GCA_964599025.1 uncultured Muribaculaceae bacterium
TAGCTGGTTGTAACCTGTAATCCAAACTTGTCGGTAACCTTGTAATAGAGACCGGCTCCAAATGTGAGAGTGGCGAAATTTGCATCCTTTATTACAAAATTTCCCCAATCATCTTTAAATCCATGGCGGGTTACTAAACCCAAACCACCCTCTCCGTAAAGAGAAAAACGCCGACCGATAGGTAATTGAGGTCTAATTGTAAGTCCAGCAATGTTCATCCAGACAGAGTGTCCGTGAACCCTTCCGGTACCCTCGCTTTCGTCTGTATAATCGTATCCAACCCAATAGATAGGACGCATATATGTTATTTGAGCAGCCAGATACTTGTTGAACTGATGACCCATCAAGACCAGACGGACAGCTGAGTGACTTACCTGCACAGACCGGAACAGATACCCGGGTTCAAGCTGTTCTGCTGAAAAAGGGTAATTAATCGATCCGAAAGTAGCTTCAAAATAGGATTTTTGCATAAACGTCGGAATCTGGGCACGCTTATCATTGTTCTCTTTTGACTTCGATACGGACTGACCGTCTGAAATCTGTACAAATAGCAACAAAATGCAGCTAAGTATGTAACTCGCTTTTCTCATAGTTGAATGTATTAGGTAGGTACTAATATACTAAGAATTTCCATAGGATTACTTATCAGATATTTCGCACCGCTCCGGATAAGCTCTTCCTTTGTACGGAAGCCCCACAATACACCCACAGCAAACATCCCTGCATTGGTTGCAGTCAGCATATCGGTGGACGTATCTCCCACATATATAATCTCTTCCGGTAAAACGCCGAACTTTTCGCTTATTTGCAGCGCAATAACAGGATTTGGCTTTTTATGTGCCTCTGTGTGAAGACCGGTTACAACTTCAAAGTGCCAGGCAGAGAGAAGGTCAAAAACGATTTTCTGAGTAAGTTCGTCGGCCTTGTTTGAGAGTATTGCCATTTTTAACCCTCTTGCAGAGAGTTCGTCGAGCATTCCGGCAATACCATCGTAAAGTCTTGTTTTTTTCGTACTGTTTCTGCGATAAACATCAACCATAGATTTATAGCAACTTTCAATCAGCGCTTCCTCTCTCACCTCTTCCGGAATTGCCTGCCGCACCAGATTACGTATGCCCTTGCCGACAAATAGTTTGTAGGCTTCAAGGGGGTGTGTGGGCAGGTTATTTTCCTGCAGGACTCTGTTCATGGAGTCTGCTATGTCTTCCAGTGAGTTGACCAGGGTGCCGTCGAGGTCGAATATGATTCCTTTGTATTGCATCTCATTTTTATTTGTTGTATAATCGCTTTCATGGCCCGTGCAAAGCGTTTACCCACTTAGTGTTCGATTCGCTAAAAAACAGAGGCAAAACCGAGAGTGTGCCAATGCTTATTAGATACCGGTTTTGCTACCTGTTTTTTCACGCTACTCTCTCATAGTGGGTGCCCAAACGCTTTTAGCAATGGCCATTCATGCAATTATACAATCATTTTCCTTACAGGGTCTGGTTTCTGGATTTGCGTATGCGGGTAGCTCCGACAGCGATAAATACAATTCCTATACCGACCGGAGGGGCCCCAAGTTTCCATCCGAAAATGTAATTCAAAGCAGCGAGCAGTAAGAAGGCAAAACCGATACTTGCCATAACGTAGCCAGATGTGATTTTCTTGTCAAAATTAGTTTTCATATTATTTTAAGAATCTGCTGAAAAATGTCCATAATACAGAACTGGCATTAGTGCCGGTATTGTTTACCCTGTTTGGATCCTTACTCAAAGCACCGGGCCAGACATGTCCCCAACCATCAATTTTGTAATACCATACTTCTTTTCCATTGGTTCCGTTCCGATAATAGTATGCCTTTGTGTTTTGAGGGAAAAATGTGCTGTCTGTAGATGTGCAATTGTCACGTGTTGCCCAGTAGATAATAATAGAATCCATTGCCGGTGCTCCTCCCCAACCTCCCGGTATGGACATACTGCCGTCGATGGGTACGACTTTATCTGCTGTGCCATGAATCTGCAAAACAGGAATAGGTATCGATCTGTTTCTGTTGTTCCATGTAATGCCGCTCATGGTTCCGCAAACAGAACCAATTGCCTTAAAAACATCAGGTTTGGCACATGCCAGGGTATAACTCATAAATCCGCCGTTTGACATGCCGCATACAAACGTATTTTTAGCACTCAGGCGATACTCTTTTTGAATGAACTTTGCAAGTTCCGACAGGAATCCAATGTCGTCTGCGGGAAGATTTATCAACTCAGCGTTCCAGTATGAAAACCCATTTTCATCCACCAATCCCTGAGGGTAACAAACGGCAAAGCCATTCTTGTCGGCAATTGGATTCATACCACTGTATGCCCGTATCTTCTCTGCACTGCTTTTGTGACCATGCAGCATAAATACCAACGGGGCATTGTCTTTTAAGTTACTTGGCTTATAGAGGATATACTCTCTTGCAACCCCATTATGCAAGAATGTAATCCTCTCGGAAACAGGCTTTACAACACTGTCCTGGGAGTAGGAGCTTATTGCAAAAAAAACTACAAACAGAAATGTTAAGACATGTCTAATTTTCATTTTCATTAACTTTTTCATTAATTTAATATTCTATTTTGAGTCTGTTGGCTCTATCTTTAATCAAATCGATATATTCCAGTTTCATATCCTCGGGCAGGAAACTTATTGAAATAAACTCAAACCATGTTGGGATTATTTTTGCAAATCCGGAGAATATTCGATCTATTTGTTTCGTGTTTATCTCATTGTGAGAAAAAGAGATAATGAAATCTTCCCTACGTAATTTTCTCTTTTTTGCATTTAAAGTGAGTGCAAGTTCCTCTTTATCCATCTTGTTAACAAGAGCCGTTGCTACCATATCGTAAGCAGGCATCAGCACAAATCCCTGTGCGCTATCTTTTATCATAGAGAAGTTTTTCAGGTGCATATCTGCGTTTCCGGTAAGGAAGGAAAATAGGAGCTGTTCGTAAAACCTGACTTCATCTAAAACTGGATTTGCAGAGTATCTGAGAATAGTTTTTGCAATTTGTTCGTACGAACCCTTATATTTGTATTCAGTAAGATGTTCAGTGAGTTGACACATATCTTCCATTGCAATTTTCCTACCCTTATCTCTGTCGGCCCTTTTTGTTATGTAGGCCAGAGAACCATCCTTAAGAGTTATTAATGAGTGTTGTACGGTGGGAATTTTAGCCAATTGAGCCAGATGCATGGTCAAATCCTCAACTTCAGGTAATTTCCGGTAATGTTCTGTTTGCGGCTTGAGAATGTATTCTCCCCAAAGCCCCACTATTGTAAATCTTTTAGGTGAATATCCAGTATCTATATGCAATGACAGTTTTGCCTGTACTCCGGTGACAGCAATCTTGCTACTAACCACTTTGAGACCCAATTGTGCTATCTCATTATTATTGTATTCCAGCAGTGGGGCAACAGTGGTTCCAAAAAACTTTTTACTGCATGACGAATGGTAGTTGAGGGACTCATCATCTAAAAGTTGATAACAATACATACACCTTTTCATGTCACTCCTCCTCTATAATTTCATGAATGCTTACATTCCCGAGGCAGTCACGGCAACAAGTCAGCAACATACCCATTCTGTCCCTTGGATCGATTTTCCAGTTCTTTGAAGCTATATCCAGAAGCCAACCTTCTGGGATGAGACCATCAAAAAACGGAAAAATAACAGGACTGTTATACTGATCCTTTCTGAGAGGAATAGTCAGACTTACTGCAGTAGAACTCGGAGAATTTAAGTACTCTTGTGTATACATAAATTTAAAACCCTCTGCTGTCTCCTCTAAAAACCCGGACAATTGGTCATTAATCAGAACTGCCGCTTTTCTCATTGCTTAAAAGTTTATTTCTATCAACTGGTGTAGGGGATAATTCACATCCAAATAATTGTAGTACTTGATTTACCTTGTCGATTCGTAATGTTGCCTTGCCCTGCTCTAGTTCCCGGACAAAACGTAAACCAACCCCGGCTTTCGCAGCCAGCTCCTCCTGAGTAAGTTTTGTAAGCCTTCGTTTTTCTTTAACAAATGAAGATAAATCCATGGTTGTTGAATGTATTATTATACCTTATCGGGTATAAACATTATTCTTTTCATTAATATTACACCCTTTCGGGTACAAATGTAATTAAATTTTACTGGATTATACCCTTTGAGGTATAAACTTGTTGTGATTATTTCAAATAAGTTACCTCCACCATAACCGGATAGTGGTCGGAGGGAAGTCTGTTCACATACTGATGTAGCGAAACCTCTTTTGGAAAGCTGGTCGATTTAATATCGGCCGCACTGCTATCATCTTCTGTACGATATGAATCTGTGAGAACGCCGTAACGCAAGACATGGAACCCTCTGCTTGTGAAAATATGGTCAATGCGGCTGTCGGTCTTTAGTCCGGAATTGAAATTGTTGAAGGTTCCGTTAAGTGCATAGCGGATATCGGCCGTTTCATAGGAGTCCTGCATCAGACCCGAGCCTGCAAACATTTTGTAACCATCGCTGGTCTGGTCCATATTAAAGTCGCCGGTTAGTATAAATGGTTCCCCTTTAGTCAGTGCCTCTATTTTCTTAAGGACCAGAACTGAACTCTCCAGCCTTGCCTTAACACCCTTGTGGTCCATGTGAAGGTTAAAAAACCAGAAACATTTACCTGTTGCTTTATCCTTGAACCTGCCCCATGAGCAAATACGTGGCAGGGCGGCATCCCAACCCACACTTGGCCTGTCGTCTGTTTGAGAGAGCCAGAAGTTTCCCGAATGCAAAAGCTTCAGCTTTGCCGTATTGTAAAAAATAGGAGAGAACTCGCCATCCTTAAGACCGTTGTCACGACCCACACCTGTATAGTCGTAGCCCGGCAACTGACCAAGCAAATCATTCAGCTGACCCTGAAGCACCTCCTGTGCACCAAAAATATCAAAATCATGAAAGCGTATAAGCTGCGAAACTATTGGACAGCGCTGTTTCCAGCCATTTCCTTTATTAACATCGTCCTGGTTTTCATAGCGGATATTGAATGAGGCAACAGTGAGATTCTGAGCAGAAAGTACCTGGACAGGCAGTGCAGAGAGCAGACAGATTGCTGCAAAAAGCAGAGAAAGTTTTTTCATACAGCAACAAACTATTTTTTAAACCGCCACTCCTTACCACAGTCGAAACAGGTATATGCCGACTTGTAAAGAGGGAAGATCACCCCGAACACAAAGGAGAAAGGAAGCATGAAAGCACTGAATTTCTTCTTTCTGCCAATGTTGTCCGATTTGCAGAAAGGACAAACCTTTTTATCTGTTTCAGTGCTGATGTGAACAACTTTGGGTTTGTCTGGTTTTATGCCGTCTTCCTTAATATATCCAACACTTTTAAGAAGCTGGAGCCCTTGTTCGTAATCGGTATCCTTTACCAGCAACTTGACTCCTCCTACGGCATTGGACCAGATGTTGTTTGCCTGAACGGTCATTTCGTTCTCCATGAATGTCTCAATTCCGTTTGATTCCAGATACCCTTTAGCCAGATGTGCCTCATGAGGATATGTAAATGAAATAATTGTCCTGAAGTTATCCATAATGTAAATTTTTTATAAAGTTACCTAAAAGTATATTTCTTCTGCATGAAATAACTAATTAAAACAGACAGAATTGATATTATCATATTGGAAACCGACGGATAAACGCTCATACCGTCTACAAGTATTTTAAGTCCGACATAATTAAACAGAACATTAATCAGAAATACAACCATGTATCGGAAAAGCTGGACGCGCCCTACCAGGTCGGAATTTGAAAAGGTAACATATTTCTGAAGCAGGAAACCGGAGAAAAAAACAACAGGAAACTTAAATGCAAAGGTGGCAATGTGTGAACTCAAGGTAACAATGCCAAGGTTTAACATTCTGTGCTGCAATATAAAATTGTAGATAAAAAAATACAATACCCAGTCAAAGACAAGGTTTGCAGAACCTGTCACTCCATAACGGAAAAATTGCAAAGGCATGTATTTGCGGAAAGGTGGATAAAAATAATCTATGGCTGACCTCAGCCAACTACCGGTGCTTTCGAAAAGACGTCTCATTTGAAGTAAACCATATATTTATCTGCCTGCCTGTTTTGCCATTGCTGCCGTGTACCTTGGACCGATATTCGGGAAAATGGTCAACAGCTCCTCAATATCTTTAATGTCTGACAAAGATAGATTTAAATCTACTGCTCCGGCATTGTCCTGCAGATATTTTCTCCTTTTTGTGCCCGGAATAGGAATAATATGATCTCCCTGAGCAAGTACCCAGGCAAGTGCGAGTTGCGAAGGCTTGCAATTCTTGTCGGCAGCCAATCTGTCAAACGCACTTGCCAGCTTTTGATTGTTCTCCCAGTACTCACCCGCAAAACGAGGGAGGTTGTTTCTCCAATCAGTTTCTCCGAGTCTGTCTATTGTGTTGGTCATCAATCCCCTTGCCAGAGGGCTGAAGGGAACAAAGGTTATATTAAGTTCTTTACAGAGAGGCAGAATCTCCTTCTCCACGTCACGCGTTAGCAACGAGTATTCACTTTGCAGTGCCGATATCGGATGGACCGCATGTGCCTTGCGGATTGATGCAGCCGAGGCCTCAGACAATCCCAGAAAGCGCACCTTTCCCTCCTTTACCAGATTGCTCATTGCTCCCACCGTCTCTTCAACCGGTACAACAGGGTCCAGACGGTGTGCATAGAAAAGGTCTATAGTATCTATCTTTAGCCTGCGCAAACTGGCTTCTACAGCTGTTTTCATATATAGGGGAGATGCATCGACATATACCTGAGGAGGAGTGCCGGTGTCTGTTCTCATACCGAATTTGGTGGCTATGAAAATCTTGTCGCGATTAGGCACAAGTACCTTGGAGATAAGCTCCTCGTTGTCGCCATTACCATAAAAATCGGCAGTGTCCCAGAAGTTGATTCCAAGATCTATGGCCAATTGCAGAGTGGCAAGAGACTCCACATCGTCTCTTACGCCATAGGCGTGGCTCATTGTCATACAACCTAGTCCGATTGCCGACAGTTGAATTTCTGTGTTGCCTAGTTTTCTGTATTTCATGACTATAATGGGTTTATGTGTTTTATGAATGTATTGTTGTCGAGTTCTTTAAATGCTTTTTCCAGCTCCTCCTTTGTGTTCATTACAATAGGTCCTCCCCAGGCAACAGGTTCGTTGAGTGGTTTGGCTGCTATCAGAAAAAACCGTGCCCCGTTGGCTCCTGACTTTACAACCACCTCGTCAAAGTCAGATTCAGATGAAGAAGAGGCAGACATCAGAATTGCGCACGCCTTCTCCTCAAAATTGGACAGAGAACTATCTGCAGCCAGGGTACCTTCAATAAGATAAAGAAAAAGTGTCTGATTATTGGGAGTCTCATTATACGGCCATAGAGTATCTGGTTCTAATGTCACATCCAGATATTGCACCTTTACATAATCACCACTGACAGCGCCAGTATGGTTTGCATAAACTCCTGCCAAAACCCTTACTGTTGCACCCTCCTCCTTTATCACAGGAACGTTATCTTCCCTGATGTCGCGATAGGCCGGATTAGTCATTTTGTCTTTTTTGGGAAGGTTCACCCAAAGCTGACACCCAAGCATCCTTTCCGAAGCAACAGGCATCTCCTGATGAATGATCCCGGACCCGGCCGTCATCCACTGACATTGCAAATCTCCTATTACTCCTGCGTTTCCAAGGCTGTCACCGTGCTCAATTTTTCCTTTTAGCAGGTAGGTAACTGTCTCTATTCCCCGGTGAGGGTGCCATGGGAATCCCTTAATATAATCATCGGGATCTGTAGAATCAAACCCATCCAACATGAGGAAAGGATCAAAATCCTTGACGGTCCTAAGACCCAGAACCCTGCGTAAATGGACCCCTGCGCCATCCATGGCGTGTTGTCCCCGGACTGTTTGCGAGCACCTTCTTTTCATGATGATATAAGATTAATTGCATGAAACTTTATATGAAGGTACAAAAATTTTTGCTCCTTCCCAGCCAATTATGACAGTTTTGCGGGTGTTGCCCCACATATAACCACCAAAGGCTCCTGTTGACTGAATTACGCGATGACAAGGAATGAGAAAAGCAACGGGATTACTTCCGATGGCTGTTCCAACTGCGCGGGAAGCATTTGGATTATTTATCTCCTTTGCAATGTCGCCATAGGTAGAGAGCTTTCCCATTGGTATTTTAAGAAGGGTTTCCCAGACCTTTAACTGAAACTCGGTTCCTCTCAGGTGCAGCTTTATTTGATTGAGGTTGCTCCAGTCATCATGGAAAATAGCTAATCCGTTTTGTTGAAATGAATCGGACTTACTTTTGAAAGTGGCATTGGGGAAGCGACTTTTCAATATGGCAAATGTTTTCACCTCGTCATTTCCATAGATTTCTCCATCGGCCTTTTCTTGGCAAAATGACATATGACAGATACCTTTCTGAGTTGAAGCCACAAGGATTTTCCCGAAGGGACTTGAAGCAAAACTATAGTTTATTGTAAGGTTATTTCCCCCGTTTTTATATTCGGCAGGGGTCATCCCCTCAATTCCGACAAACAAATCGTGCAGCCTGCTCGTGCTTGAAAGGCCTGTTTCACCAGTAGCATCAAAAAGAGTAGCATGGTTTTCCTGTAGTATTTTCTTTGCATGTTCAACGCTTATATATTGCAGGAACTTCTTGGGACTTGTGCCTGCCCACTCAGTAAAAAGTCGTTGGAAATGGAAAGGACTCAAGTGGACCTTCTCTGCAACATCGTCCAAATCGGGCTGGTCCCGGAAGTTGTTTTTTATATAATCGATAGCCTCTGCGATGCGGTTATAGTTGATTTCGTCCTGTTCTTTCATAGTATTGAGTTTACAATACAAATGTCGGAACAATCCGTCAGTTATAAAATCCGGAACTTGCTAAAGTTCTCAAAGCAGATGAACAATTTTATCTTCTGTTTCCGGGAAGGATGGTACTAAGTAATTGCCCGTTTCTGTTATGAAACCCTGTTTGTTAATCAGTGCAAAAAATGGTATGCCGTGTATCCGGAAGCCTTTCATAAGGCTGTTGTTTTCGTCTTTGGTGCATACATGATGAATGCCTGTAGAACCAAGAACCGATATATTCTTTTTCCACTGTTCGATATTGGCATCCAGACAGAGATAAACAAATACAACGTCTTTTCCTTCAAATTTGTCCTTCAATATTTTAGAATCAGGAAAAGCGGCTACGCAGGGGCCACACCAATTGGCCCAGAAGTCTATGTAAATCACCTTGCCTCTGTTTGCGTTAATGATTGAATCTAAAAGTATTCCCCCGGCAGTACCGGCCAGTGACTTTATTATAGGATCGTGTACTATCTGAGGTTTTTCGATATTCTGCCTTACCTGGGCAAAATTCAACTTAAGAGGTGTCTTGATAAATGGTTCCGATATATTCTCATCGAGGAACCTCTCGTTTTTTATAAAGAAATCAGTTTTGTTCCGGCAAAGGGTGTTAAAAAAGAAATTACCCACTAACATCTGGCTAAGTATGGCATTTTCATTTGATTCCATTGTTTTATTAAACAAGCGCATCATTATATCTTCATTCTTTGCTGAGTCGCGTTGAATGTCCGAAGTTGCAACCATTGTATAATAATCAAGAAGTTCATAGGCACCGGAATTCATTACAGAATTATTGTACAGCGACTCAACCTTTTTGAGAAAACTTTTGTACTCTTCAGGGAACATCAAATCTTTACCCTGATTTTTCATGTAATACTTATGCATTAAATAATACTGGAAAAGAGTCCTGCCATATATAATGTCAATATAATCGGATGTCCATTTTTGTATTACTTTATTAGCATCCGTTGCCTTTATGAACTCTTCCTGTTTTTTAACCATAA
>CAZREC010000101.1:0-9885 GCA_964599025.1 uncultured Muribaculaceae bacterium
CAGTCCAGTTATTATCATAGTTTGAGTTGTTGTAACCTAAAAATGACGAAAAGTCAAACAAATATACAATTGATTGATTATCTGATAACTGCTAAAGGCTTTGGCAGAGCTGTTGGTGGTATTTCACTATATGAACGGAGCGAAATAAAAAAGGCGGAAATTGGCAGAAGCTGGTTACCAGCTCACTTTCAATTTCCGCCTGATCTATGGTACACAATGTGTGTCCCGGTATACCCCCTGTATACCCAGGTTAACTATTTAACTCCCAGGTATTCCTTCAGGAAAGGAACCATTTCTTCTTCAGAAACTTTACGCTTAACGATTTTCCCGGTTTGATCAATAAATATGTTCTGAGGGATGTATCTTACATGATACAATTTTGCAGGAGCAGAATCCCAGTATTGTAAATCCGAAACCTGTGTCCAGGTAAGCTTGTCCTCTTTAATTGCTTTGTTCCAAAGTTCAGCATCTTTGTCCAGAGAAACCCCGATTATACCAAAACCAGCCTTGTTGAATTGTTTGTAGATGCCTGTAAGAGTTGGATTGAAATTGCGGCAAGGGCCACACCAGCCAGCCCAGAAATCTATCATTGTAATCTTGTTTTGAGAATACACGCTTGACAGTGAAACAGGTTTCCCACTAGGATCGTTAAGTGTGAATTCAGGTGCCTGCATTCCAGGCTCCAGACCCTTAAGAGTAACTATTGCTGCTTCAAGTTCTGTAAGGAAGCGGTTACCTGTGAATTCAGGAAGTGCCTTGAAGGCAGTAATTTTGGTTTCCATCTCAGGAATAGGATAGTCTTCTACATTTTGTGCGAATTGTGTCAAAGAGTAGAACGAATTTGGATTTGTTGCCAGGAATGTTGAATCAAGTACCTTTACATCTTTCATGTAATTGTTGTAGGTAGTTTCAATTTCTTTTTTCCTCTCTTCTGTGGTCTCTTTCTTATAGTACTCTTTCATAAGAGAATCAAGGCCATACTTTGCCTTAACCTCATCTTTCTGTTTTTTAAGGGCAACTACAAGGTCATTTGTTATACCACCGGTCACAACAGCTTTTTCAAGTTCAGTTAAAGAGGCTTCAATTTTAATCGGTGAATTGTCCAGGAAAAGTGTAATTCTTCCCTTTTTGCCTTCGATTGATATTGCATAAGTCTCAGGAGTAACAACCTTTCCCTCAAAAATAAATTTGCCGTCTACAAGATCTGCAGTGTCTTTAATGGCTTCTGTTCTTGAAAAGTTGGTCAGATATACTTTACCGGTTGAGAGACTGTCGCCGGTAATCGTTCCTTCGATGGTATAACCATCGTTTTTTGGAGCTGTACAGGCAACTATGCCTAATACAGCAGCAAGAATAAGTGATTTTTTCATTTAATTTTGGTTTTAAGAAGTGGGTAATATTTGGAAAGAAATTATTCGTTGTTTTGCAGTTCATCGTTAAGGTACCAGCCCTTGTATATCAGATATCCCTGCGCATTTTTATGTGCCGCTTCTCCAATTTCGGGAGATGCCTCCTTTACCTTTTTCGCAGGTATACCTGCATATACACCAGGTTCAAGAACAGCATTGCTCAGAACTACAGCTCCGGCTGCTATTATAGTATTGTCCGGAATGACAGCATTATCCATTAATATTGCTCCCATTCCTACAAGTACATTGTTCCCTACTTTTGCTCCGTGAATTATTGCATTATGACCCACTGAGACATCGTTCCCGATCTCTACCACCGATTTTTTGTGGAGTGTGTGTAATACCGCTCCATCCTGAATGTTGACACGATCACCTATTATAATCGGGTTCACATCACCTCTTAAAACCGAACCGTACCAAATACTGCAATCGTCACCTATAACGACATCTCCTATTATTGCTGCAGTCTCTGCAATAAAACAATTCTTCCCTATTACAGGCGTGATTCCGTTTAATTCTCTAACTACCGACATTGATTTTGATTATTTAACAAATATACAAATTTATGATAACGAATTCTAATTGGCAAATTAGTTAAATTTGCTCAAAATTTATAAATCTATAAGTATTAGATAGTAATTTGCTTATGATATCTTATGATTATGTAAATGTTTAATATTAATTTAATATTTAAGAAGAAAAAGGTTTTTAGAACAAGAATAATATCTACATTTGTGGATAAATTTGATAAAACATTTCATATGCAACACAAAGTTATTGATACTAAAGAAGTTGTAGTAAGATTTACTGGAGACTCAGGAGACGGAATGCAGCTAACCGGAACGCTGTTTGCCGATGCCTCAGCACTGTTTGGAAATGATATCTCCACATTTCCAGATTTTCCGGCTGAAATTCGCGCCCCTCAAGGTACTGTTTCGGGAGTTTCGGGTTTTCAGGTAAATATTGGAAGTGGTGAAATATGCACACCAGGTGATTTTTGTGATGTCCTGGTTGCGATGAACCCTGCTGCACTCCGCGCGAATGCCAAATGGACGAAACCTACTGCAAGTATAATTCTGGACTCGGATACATTTGATGAAAAAGGTATACAGAAGGCTGGATTTCAGACAATGGACCCAATCACAGAATTGAATATTCAGGACAGAAATATAATATTTGCTTCAATCTCATCTCTCACTAAAGAGAGCCTAAAGGATAGCGGTCTCGATGCAAAAGCAATCCTTCGTTCGAAAAACATGTTCACTTTGGGTATGTGTTACTATATGTTCAACCGCCCGATGGAGTATACATACAAATATCTTGAAACAAAATTCAGGAAAAAGCCGGAGCTGATAGAAGCCAATAAAAAAGTTCTTACAGACGGATATAATTACGCGTCTAATATTCAGGCAATTCCCAATACTTATACAATACAGCCTGCAAATCTGGAAAAGGGAACATACAGAAACATTAACGGAAATCAGGCGACTGCCTGGGGGCTTCTTGCAGCATCGGAAAAATCGGGAAGGCCACTTTTCTGTGGTTCTTATCCAATAACTCCTGCAACAAGTATCCTTGAAGAACTAGCCCTTCGTAAGGATCTTAATGCAAAGACACTTCAGTGCGAAGATGAAATTGCAGGTATCTGTACATCAATCGGCGCTGCTTATGCAGGGAATTTTGCTGTGACAACTACATCTGGTCCAGGACTCTCTCTTAAATGTGAGGCCCTTGGTCTGGCTATGATTACAGAACTTCCGCTGGTTATTGTAGACGTTCAGAGAGGCGGCCCTTCAACAGGAATTCCAACAAAAACAGAACAAACGGACCTTAATCAGGCTCTTTACGGAAGAAACGGAGAGTGTCCAATAGCTGTAATAGCATCACATTCACCTTCTCATTGCTTCGATGCTGCTTTTTATGCAGGAAAATTTGCAATGGAACACATGATGCCTGTAATACTTCTAACCGAAGGTTTTCTGGGAAATGGTTCTGAACCATGGAAAATTCCAAGCATGAAGGACTATCCGGCAATTAATCCTCCTATTATAACCGAACCGCAGGAGACTCCTTTCTGGCCTTATAAGAGAGATGAACTGAGAATGGCCAGAAGATGGGCTTTTCCGGGAACTCTGGGACTGGAACACAGAATTGGAGGTCTTGAGAAAAATAACAACGGAAGTGTCTCTTCGGACCCTATCGTTCATGAAAGGATGTGTGCAGAGAGAGCAGAAAAGGTCGCCAGAATGGCTAACTTCATTCCTGACCAGGCAGTTATAGGCGAAGAAAAAGGTGATGTGCTTATTGTTGGATGGGGTGGAACGTTTGGTCATCTCTATACAGCAGTAAAAGAGCTTCATGCAGAGGGTAAAAAGGTAAGTCTTGCTCACTTCGACTATATTTTCCCTTTGCCAAAAAATACAGCAGACATATTTGCAAACTTTAAGAAGATTATCGTTTGTGAATTGAACAGCGGGCAGTTTGCAGATTACCTGAGGGCCAGACATCAGCAGTTTACTTACCATCAGTGTAATAAAGTTCAGGGTCAGCCTTTTATAGTTAAAGAGATTGTTGACGCAGTAAATGCAATTCTCTAATTGGTATAACAAGAAAAATTTAATGAGATGAAATATACACCGCAAGATTTTAAAAGCAGTCAAGAGGTTAAATGGTGTCCTGGTTGTGGAGACTATGCAATCCTTGCTTCGGTTCAGAGAGCTATGCCGGATATATGCGAAGCCTTGAACTACACTAGAGAGAGATTTGTCTTTGTTTCCGGAATCGGTTGTTCTTCGCGTTTTCCATATTATATGAACACTTACGGCTTCCATGGAATTCATGGACGTGCATCTGCAATAGCAACAGGAGTAAAAGTTGCAAATCCTACCCTTACTGTATGGCAGATAACAGGCGACGGAGATGCACTGGCTATTGGAGGCAATCACTTTATCCACGCAATACGCAGAAACATAGATATCAATATTATCCTGTTCAATAATCAGATATACGGACTTACAAAAGGTCAGTATTCTCCCACATCAAGGCTGGGAATTGTAACTAAGACCTCCCCATACGGAACTGTTGAGCATCCGTTCAATCCCGGAGCATTAATTTTGGGAGCAAGAGGTACCTTCTTTGCAAGGAGTCTGGATGTTGAGATAAAGCTTACTCAGGATATTATGGTTGCTTGTGCAAAACATGATGGTACAGCAGTGACGGAAGTATTGGTTAACTGCGTTATTTTCAACGATAAGACTCATTCAGAAATATCTGATAAGGAATATCGTGCTGACAGAACAATAGTGTTGAAGCATGGTGAACCTATGATTTTCGGAAAGGACCGGGATAAAGGTCTCATGCTGGATGGCATGAAACTAAAAGTAGTCAAATTAGGTGAAAACGGAATTACAGAAAAAGATCTTATGGTGCACGATGCAGAAGAGGAGAATCCGGGAATGCATTCAATGCTGATAGATATGAAATATCCTGAATTTCCGGTGGCACTTGGAGTAATACGTGCTGTAAAGGACAAGACATACGACGACAATGTCCGTGATCAGGTTATAGATGTAAGGGAGCATGCCCAGATCCACAACATGGACGAGCTTCTTCGCAGCGGAGCAACATGGGAGGTAAAATAGAGATTCCACAAATAATATTCAATAACTTAATAAATTAAATCAATTCTATTATGAAAGTAGCAGAGATTATGGCCTCGCTGGAGAAAAAGTATGGTCAT
Organism: uncultured Muribaculaceae bacterium; assembly: GCA_964599025.1. Lineage (GTDB taxonomy): Bacteria > Bacteroidota > Bacteroidia > Bacteroidales > UBA932 > Bact-08. Next base: position 5,149 of record CAZREC010000101.1, read on the forward strand.
GAAAAAGAGTACTTACAAGCAGTTCACGAGGTTCTAGAATCAATCGAGACAATTTACAATCAACATCCCGAATTTGAGAAAGCTAAAATTGTAGAGAGACTGGTAGAGCCGGACCGCATTTTTACATTCCGCGTAGCATGGCAGGACGACAAAGGTGAAGTTCAGACAAACCTTGGTTACCGTGTTCAGTTCAGCAATGCAATCGGCCCATACAAAGGCGGTTTCCGTTTTCACCCATCAGTAACCCCTTCAATTCTTAAATTCCTGGGTTTTGAACAGACATTCAAAAATGCCTTGACTACTCTTCCTATGGGTGGAGCTAAAGGTGGTTCTGATTTCAACCCTAAGGGCAAATCAGATGCAGAAATCATGCGTTTCTGCCAGGCTTTTATTACTGAATTGTGGCGTAATATCGGTCCTGACACAGATGTTCCTGCAGGGGACATAGGAGTTGGCGGAAAAGAGATTGGTTTCATGTACGGTTGGTACAAGAAACTTGCCCGTGAGAACACCGGCGTTCTGACAGGTAAAGGTTCAACCTGGGGAGGATCACTTATCCGTCCTGAGGCTACTGGTTTTGGTGGTGTTTACTTTGTTAATCATATGCTTAAAACAAGAGGCATTGATATCAAAGGTAAAACTGTATCTGTATCTGGTTTTGGTAACGTTGCATGGGGTGCTGCCCTTAAAGCAACTGAACTGGGTGCTAAGGTAATTGCTCTTTCCGGTCCGGATGGCGTTATAATTGACGAAGCTGGTATGACCGAAGAGAAAATTGCATATATGCTTGATCTTCGTGCAACTAACAACGACGTTGTTGCCCCATATGCAACTAAGTTCCCGGGTTCTAAATTCATCGCTGGTAAAAAATCATGGATCGTTAAGGTTGACATAGCACTTCCTTGCGCATTCCAGAACGAGCTTAATGGTGACGATGCAAAACAGCTTATTGCTAACGGAGTTACATGTGTTGGTGAAATCTCCAACATGGGTTGTACACCTGAGGCTATCGCTGAATTTGTAAATGCTAAGGTTCTTTATGCTCCTGGTAAGGCAGTAAATGCAGGTGGTGTTGCTGTTTCTGGTCTTGAAATGACTCAGAATGCAATGCATATCAGCTGGACAGCAGAAGAGGTTGATGCTAAGCTAAAACAGATAATGTTAAGTATACATGACGCTTGTGTTAAATACGGAACACAGAAAGATGGTTACATCAACTATGTAAACGGAGCTAACATCGCAGGTTTCATGAAGGTTGCACAGGCTACTTTAGAGCAAGGTCTTTGCTAATGGTACAAGGGTACGCTCATTGTGTACCCATTCTGTAAAATAAAACAGAGAAGCCGTCTAATAAACATTAGGCGGCTTTTTTTATTAATTATTACTTAAGATACATAAAGAGCATAAAATGTTGCACTAATGAAAAAGAGGCTGTCAATATTGACAGCCTCTTTAATTTGTACTTAGTTGTTAAAGAGTACACACTATGTACCCATATTCACTATAGCGGATTCTGAACCATGTTAGGGTTAGAGTCAATCTCTTGCTTAGGTATTAAGAATACCAGGTTCTTGTCCCCTGCAGGGAAGTTAGAAGCGGCGTTCCATAACGATTCTGTATGACCTAGGCCTCTGCGGTCCAAAGCTATGTTAAGACGTTTGATATCGAAGAATCTTTGTCCTTCTCCCCAAAGGTCAGCTCTGCGGTGCATCAGGATATGATCTATAAGAGCTTGTCCTGTAAGTGTAGATTTAACATAAGCCGGATCTCTCTTTGAAATAAGGTTGAACAATACTGTCTGAGCAGCAGGGTCGTTTCCACGACGTGCTTCAGCTTCAGCTTCTATAAGGTACATTTCACCAGCCTTGATATAAAGATAGTCGTTTGTCCACTCACCCCAACCTGAGAATTTATCACCAACTCTTGGTTTTCCTGAAATTGTATACTGACAGGCTTTCCTTGCATCAGTGTTACTCATGAAGTTGTAAACAGCAGTACTAAGCAGCTTATGGTTTCCTAAACTAGCATATCCACCAAAATAAGGGTCGATATGCGAGAAGAATGAAGCATAACTGGTTTGTTGTTCATCTATAAGAACAGCACCCCAAATCCACTCAGTAGAGGCTTTGTTGAAGCCATAGTTGTAATCAGCCTCGAGAGAAGTGCCTGTTCTGGCAGCCTGTGCATAAGTTACTGCAGCAGGATAATCTCCTGTTGTCAACGCAACTCTTGCAGCAACTGCGTTAGCTACGTTCAGGTTAATGTGTGATACATTAGGTCTTGATGTTGTATTACCAGTAAGAAGTGTAATAGCATCGGTCAGGTCCTTTTTAATCTGAGTATAAACGGCAGCCACAGTACTTCTTGGTAGTGCTTCTGAATTTGAAACCAAAACAAGAGGAATGCCCAGATGGGTGTTTGCACCGCCCGGAACATATCTGTCGGCAAAATACTGAACAAGATTGTAAAGGGAATAAGCCCTGTAAACTAAAGCCTGAGCTTTGATGTTGTCTCTTTTTGGTTTTTGAGCATCAAAAACAGAGATTTTGTCAATATTTGCAAGCAGCAGGTTAGAGTTGTTGATAAGGTCGTAGTAGTAAGACCATACATACTCAAGGTTACCTGAGTTTATGTTACGGTGTTCAAGATATTGGTACCAGCTGACAAACCATCCGTAACCTCTTTCTGAAGAGTAGAAGTCTTCTCCAAGAACATCATTGATATAGTCACAAGCCTTCTGGCCAAATTTGTCATGAGCACCATAATAGTAATAGGTTGCCCTGTGTATACCTTCGAGCAGTGTCTGGGCCCCGGTAAGTGTGCTGAAGAGGTCTTTTTCTGCGATACTTGCAGAAGGAGCTGTCTCTAAGTATTCTTTGTTACAAGAGACAAGACTTAGAGTAGCGAGTAATAATACTAGGATATATTTTTTCATATTCATGTCAGTTAAAATGTGATATTAAGTCCAAGAGAAACAATCTTTGAAGGAATGTAGGTATGGTCGGCTGTTCCGTTAAAGGTTTGTTGAGGGTCCAGACCTTTTCTTGCAGCAAATAGAGCAAGATTGTCGCCTGTAGCATAAATTCTGACAGATGCTATGTCAAGTTTTTTAAGTAAGCTTGCAGGGATTGTATAGCCCAAAGTTATATTTCTGAAAGAAAGATAACTTGCATTTACCAACCAACGACTTGAGGCTGCTGTTGCAGCTGCATATGCATTTTGCAACCTAGGAACATCTGTTTTAGTATTCTCAGGAGTCCAGCGGTTAGCTATATCTACATGCATTGCAGAACCAAATGAACCCGGATGCATTAAAGCAGCATAGTTGGTGTCGTATATTTTACCACCCAGTTGGAATGTCATAAATAAAGACAGGTCAAATCCGTATGCTCTGAATGTATTGGTGATACCACCGTATAAATCAGGAATTGATGAACCTTTGTAATAGTAAGAAGCAGCATTCTGGTCCTTTGTAGTCTCTTTTCCAGTAACATTGCCGTCTGTATCTTTAATGTCCTTGTAATACAATGCGCTACCATCAGTTGCATCTACTCCTGCATAATCCCTTAGCCAGAAATCGTATACTGAATGACCAACAGAAAGTTTCTTTGTACCTGAGATAATCTCTTGTGGTTTTCCAGCAGGGTCAAGAGGCATCTTTGTAATCTCGTTCTTATAGCCTGTCATGTTTACATCCATTGTCCATTTGAAGTTATTGGCTTTTACTATATCTCCGGAAAGAGTAACCTCAAAACCATTGTTCTTCATTGTTCCGATATTGGCCCATTTTGTACTGATACCTGTAGATTGTGGAAGCGGAACCTGGAAAAGAAGGTTACTTGATTGTCTCTGGAAGTATTCAATCTGACCACGTAATCTGTTCCATAAAGAGAATTCTAAACCTACGTTAAGGTTTGCGTTTTTCTCCCATTTCAAATCCGGATTTGGCAGCTGAGCGTAAAGAGATCCATTATAATTTCCATTGTTCCTGTCGTCGATTGAATACAAACTTTGGTATCCGTAATAGTTAACTGTACCATCTGTGTTTCTTATATCATCATTACCTTGCTGTCCGTAAGAAAACTTAAATTTCAAATCGTCTACAAAATTGATGTCGGCCAGGAAAGACTCTTGTTTAAGTCTCCATGAGGCACCCAGTGACCAGAAACCTCCCCAACGTGACTGACTGGCAAATCTTGATGTACCATCATAACGATAAGATGCAGATAAGAAGTATTTATTCTGAAGAGAGTAGCTTGCTTGTCCAAAATAACCTTCACTAGTATAAACATCATTTGTAGAGGCTGAACCTTCGGCTACAGAACCTGCTACTAGTTCGTTCGATAGAATTTTGAAACCAGTTCTTGTTGCCCATAGATCATTGTCGCGATACTGGTAGTTTTCGTGACCAGCTAGAATGTTGATGTTATGTTCGCCAATAGTTTTGTTGTAGGTCAAAACCTGGTTGAAAGTATACGAATTAGTTTTAAGATATTCTTTAGTAGATCTTCCTGAAACACCTTCTGCGTCACCAAACTGATTATTTTGATATGTAGTGTAGTAGATATTATTCATATCTGTACTCCCAGTAATCCTAAATGTGAAGTCCTTAAGCAATGTGAATTCAGCGGCAACCCTTGCCGATATTTGATTTCTTGTGTTAGATCTGTTGTCTAGAGGAAGTGTTACCATCAAGTTTGAGTTTGGAGCGTAAGGTCTTGAATGACCTGCCCACTT
>CAZREC010000102.1:0-9780 GCA_964599025.1 uncultured Muribaculaceae bacterium
TGCTCAATATGTGGTTCAGTTCCCGATAGCGTTCCCTCTTTTTTAATTCCGTTATATTTACATACTAAATAACATTTGTCGCATTGTGTGCACTTGCTCTGAATTAGCTCAACTGCAGACCTGGTAATGGCTCCGTAATTGCATCTTGGCAGACATTTCCCGCATTTGGTGCATTTACTGGTGTTAATACTGGCTTTGCCATTAACCTTGGTTATAGCCATATCTGTACATACAGACGAACATCTTTCCACACATCCATGGCATTTGGATGTTACAATGGAGTAAGCAGATATTGTATATGATATTGCCTTTCCCTGTGAAAAACATGCGTCTACACATTTTCCACATCCCACACAAGAACTTGTAATTGTGTATTTAAGCGATCCTGTAGGAAGTTTTATTGAACCAGGTGAACATACAGGAATACACTTTCCACACTTTGTACATGAGGCAGATTTTATATAATAATCGGTAGTTGAGATGCTTATTGCATTAACATTACATGCATATTTACAGATACCACAATCTGTGCACTTTGTTTTTATTATTGTGTAACGGCTTAGACTTGGAAGAATGATTGCTTTATATGAACAAACTATGAGGCATTTGCCACAACCGTTACAGTCTGTCTGAACTACTTTATAAGAAGAGTACAGCCAGTCATCTTTACACGCATTAAGTACAGGTGCTGCCAGCAGTAAAGCAGTGCCCTGAAAAGCCTTAATCAGAAATTCCCGACGTTGATATTTATTCAGTTTCATATTATTAAGCTGTATAAATATTAAAAATAAAACCTGAATTCAATCCGTCCAAGAATTGCCTGTTTTTCCAATAGAGGACTTTTCACCAATGCCCCTACGGCATTAACCTGAAGATGTTTCTTAAATTTCTTCCCCAACTCCATATCAAATTCCTGCATGGCATTTTTTCTTGTCTGCGTTGTATACTGAATTTTTAAATGTGTCCTTACAGGTGGAACAGAAAATTTAAGGCTAGATTGAAAAAATGGCAGGTCACCTGTATCTAGCCGCAAAACATTCCCCGCAAATATATTGCTAAATGAGTTGAGGATTTTTGCATTTTCGTCCAGTGGAGAAAAGCCGGAATAGCGGATGTTAATGGTTGTTCTTAATTTGTCTCCGTTAATTAGTTTTTCAAGAGAAAGGAAATAGACAATCGCATTATTATCAATGGCCTTCTGGTAAAGGATTTCGGGATTGAATGCTATTCCTCCGGGTAAAGAAAGACTGGCAAAAAGTCCTCCTGTAAAAAGTGGCTTTTCCACCCAGGAACCAAATTCATAATAGATGGCCAGACCTGCATGATCAATAAATTTTAAAGGAGAGTACTTGAGTGTTGCAGCTACCAGGTTGGTCTGACCGGGCCTGTTGCCAAGCAATGCTATCTCCCTTCCGGGTACTATGTCGTAGAGGTAACCAACGGCACAGAAGGTACCGTTTCGTGCAAATGCCTTCATTACTGTTCCTCCAGTAAAATTCAAGGACCATGAACCTCTGGAATACTTATAATTCAATCCCAAGATCCTTTCGTTAAGCAGATAATAATCATCCATTCTTGCAGACTGGATTCCGGCAGTGAATTTTCCGATTTTACTTTTGTACTGGAAAAGCAGCTCTCTTAAGCCTAAATGAAAGTTGCTGAAATTCTGCTTTGTCTCAGTATCATAAATATCCCAGTACTTATATCCTCCTTCTGCGTAAACCGTCCATTTCTTCCCAGATCTGTCAAGTCCGATGAGTCCCATGCTGTTAAAAATGGCACTATTGTAAAGGTAACCTGCACCTGCAGTAATTTCTGAGCCCCAGTAAACCTTACTCTTACCTAGTGGTTTAAGTGATGCACCCAGAAGGCTCGGGCACTCCCACTGAGCAGATAATTCTGCTAATGAGACAACAATCAAAAAAACAATCAGTATACTCTTTTTCATTTTTCAGATTTTCTGATTTTTATTGATCCTATACCTCCATCTGCACTGCATTTTCTAACGACTTTCAAAGATGCCTCTGTATTACCATCTTGTAATAATCTGGCTTTTATGTCTTTTGAATATGTGCCGGGTTGAATCTCTTTCCACTCAGTCGCCTCAACTATATTCATACCAGCACATGTAATTCTTGTATCTGATAATTCAAGTTCACAAATCCGGTGGACATATATTAATGTGACATTTATAACAAGCTCCTCACCTGGTTTATATATCTGTTTTTTCTCCCCTGTAACTACCAGTTTTATATCGCAGGCTTTACCAACAATCATGAATCCGCTAACAAATAACAAGACTAAAAACAATCTCTTCATAATTTTCACAATATTTAATTTGCTAAAGTAAATAATTTCTATGGGAAATAAAAAAATTACTTTAAATGATTAAATTTGTACAAAGCATTTTTAATATGAAAATACCTTTTTTAAATATCTCCCTGATCTTCTCTTTTCTTTTTCTCTCTCCAGTAGCAGCTCAGGAAAAGAGCGTTGTTGATAAAATCATTGAAATTGGCACTAATGACAACAGGACAATGGATCACCTCGATGTACTGTCAAACAGGATCGGTGGTAGACTGCTTGGCTCAGATGCCTATGAGAATGCTACATACTGGGCCGCGGGGCTGTTTGAAAAATGGGGTATGGAGGTAGAGATTCAGGAGGTTGGAACTCTTCCGGTAGGTTTTAACAGGGGACCATGGTTTGGAAGGATGCTGAGCGACGACGGATTTATCCTTCACTTTGCAACTCCTTCATATACATCTGGTACCAAAGGGGTACAAAGGGGCCATGTTTTAATGGAACCAAAGACACAGGCAGAATTTGACAGAATGAAGAGTAAATTGAAAGGAGCATGGGTACTGATTACTGGTGAGAATGATGGCTGGCCGATAGATTTTTCTGAATATGCCGATGTTGAAAGAGGCCTGATTATAGAAGAGAATCTTGTTATTAGACGCTATAATGACTCTATAACCAATTTAAACAAGGCGTATCCCAAAAAAGAGCCGAAACCTTTAAAAGCACTTAAGGATGCTCCTGCACTTTTTTATAAACAGATGAGAGATGCCGGTATTCTAGGCATAATACAATCTTCAAAGCTACCTATCAGGGCTTTGTATGACAGAAAAAATATCGAGTACATGAGTTTCGACTCACTTCCCACCTGTCCCGACATCAAACTGGACGAACATCAGTTCCGTATAATTGAACAAAAGGTTAAAGAGAGACAATATTTTTTACTGGAGTTTGATATAAGGAACCATTTCAAACCCGGTCCGGTAAAATATCACAATGTAATCGGGATAATAAGAGGAAGCGAGTTTCCAGACGAATATGTGATGAGCGGAGGACATCTGGACGCATTTGATGTAGCAACCGGAGCTGTTGATTGTGGTTCAGGAGTGGCACCAAACCTTGAAGCTGCAAGGTTGATAATGGCCGCCGGGGGGAAACCAAAAAGGACAATTCTTTTCTGTCTCTGGGCTGGTGAAGAGTTTGGTTTGTGGGGGTCAAAATTCTGGGTAGAGAACAACATGGATAAACTTGACCGGATATCAAATTACTTCAACCGTGACGGCGGCCCGACAGTTGCAAGCAGTATTACTGTCCCTCCTGCAATGTACAGCTATTTTGAGAAGGCATGCGAACCGCTTGACAGGATAAACAAGGATTTTCCTTTCAAGCTAAACAGAAGAGTTGGTGATCCAAAACCAAAACCAACAACTGCAGGTGGATCAGACCATGCCTATTTTGCAATGAACGGAGTGCCTGCAATCAGTTTCGGCACTTCGGACCCAAATGGTTACGACTTCAACTATTCAGAAATATGGCATACCGAGAGAGACACCTATAACATTAGTATACCTGTTTATATGAATCATACTGCAGTAGTCAGCGCAATTGTACTGTACAATCTTGCAAACCTGGATCATCTGCTGCCCCGGGAAGGGTTATATAACCTCAATGTCAAGTGAAGTTATCCATCCTTGTCTTCCATCGGCAAGTTCGACTCTTTTCCAGTCACCAATCTCCTCAAGTAGCTCAAGTTTTGTACCTTCATGAAGAATAAAAAGGCTCTTGCCTGAGTCGTCGGGCGAACTCCTTACAGTACTGACAGGTTTCATGACAATTGCAGTATTCTTAAGACTGTACCTGTATCTCTGGCTAAGAGAGAAATATCCTGCTAGAAAACCAAGTAACAGAGATGCCATTGCAACAAAGAATGATATTTTCCTCAACCTTGAGCTAGAACCGAACCTGAAGTTCAGCAGTAGCAGCACCGAGAGAGCAAAAAAGATCAGGGCAAAGTAGCTCCATGTATCTGACGAGAATGAATAGTTGATATCCTCTATCCATGTTTTAAGTATGAAATCCGGAACCTCCTCTATTTTGTCAAGGGAGAAGTCCTTTGCCAGATTAAGGTTATTTAAAAGATCCTTGTCAGATGGGTTTAACTTGAGTGCCCTCTCATAATAAAGTATCGACTTGCCAATCTCATTAAGCTTGAAATAACAGTTGCCAAGATTATAGAAAAGCGACTCTGAAGCATATCCCGACTCCTCAATTTTAAGGTAACTCTGTAAGGCCTCCGCATATTGAGCCTTAGAATAAAGAGTGTTTGCATTTGTCCAAAGCTCTTTGGGCGTTTGTGCGTTCACCAAAGATAAAACAAAACAGAAATAAAAAAGAAATATTGCTCTTTTCATAATTATACCTCCAGATCTGAAATAAGTCTTATTGCTCTTGAATAATTTTTGTCCATCTCCACACCTCCGGGGTCCGGTGCATAACGGGCATACTCACATGCCTCAATCAGGGAGAGCAGCTCTTGTATCAAATCAGGTTTAACCGATTTCTGTGTAAGTGTTTCTGCAATTTTTTCCCTCGAAAGGTCAGAGAGAGGTAAGGCTAGTTTGTCTGAGCAATATCCTAATATTGCCCTGTGAAGCTCTTCGTAAAACCCTGTATAAAGTTTTTGCTTTAAGAAAGTTTCAGCTGTCTTTAGCCTTGCCCTTGCAACTTTGTTTGCCCTGCGGTTTTTTACTCCTGCTATATCCCTGTTCCTCTCTATTCTTTTTGACAAAAACTTGTTAGTGATAAAATAGAGAAAAATCATAAAAATCAGAAGCGCATAAAATGTAAATGATGCCACAAAGAACTGGTTTCCTCTTTTTAGATGGGATAACCCTGTATGAATGTATCTAATATCGTTTGTCAGACTTTTGACAGCCTGCTTGTTGACACCAAGTGAGAGTGATGAGCTCATGCCTGAATTGCCTCCTTTGTCTTTACCAACTTTTAAGGTAAGATCTCCGGATGATAGTGTTATATACTTTTTGGATGAGATATCATAGTAGCTGAACTTAACTGGTCCAAGTACAAAATGTCCTGATCCTCTGGGGATCAGGGGATATTCAAACTCTTTGGTACCGGATGCCCCCTTATTGGTTTTATTACTTTTATCCGCTATCTTGACATCATAAACCTCAAAATCGGCGGGAAATTCAATCTTAGGAGCATCAATCAAGTTTATATTTCCAGTTCCGTTTATTGTAACTATAAGAGAAACAGCCTCATTAGCACTTACGGTATCTCTGGTTAGTTTTGCCGACATCTGAAATTCGCCCACACCTCCGGCAAAAGTTGATGGAGCTCCGGCTGGCAGAGCATCAACCATGATGTGTATTCCCGGGGCTGTTATTCTCTTTTTTACCGTCTGATAACTTTCAAAAAAATCGTCAAAGACAGATCTTTGGGCTCCTCCGCTTGGTGATTTTATCTGAATCAGACAAATCATTTCTGAAGGCTCCACTGCCAGACTGCCTGTCTGCTGAGGAACAAGCATATATCTCCTAAGTACAGCAGCGTCATATATCTTTCCGTTTACTGTTTCCCTTACAAATTCTATATTTGAAGGTGTTTCAATCTCCTGGCTCCAGAAGCCATTAAAAGTGGGGAACTTTACATTTTCAAACCCTGCTATAGGAACCTTAGTATATATCTTCAATGTAGCAACAAGGCTCTCTCCCTTTACTACCCTCCCCTTACTTATACTCATTCTCATGAAAATATCATCACTAGATACGTTCCCTGTTGCCTGTGCCGATCGTTCTGAATTTCCTGACGATGTTCCGTCTCCCTTGACAACTTCTATTGTTATCGGATTAGAAGTATATCCTTTTCCGCCGATTACTATTGATGCTGAGGCAATTGTAAATTTACCTACTGACTTTGGCTGAAGGATATATGTGTAGCTCACCTGAAAACTTTCAGTTTTTTTCCCATTTATTATCTGCGTACTGCTCATTGTAGAAGCAGATGGGCCCGCCAGTACATCAAAACCCGCAAAAGCAGGTGGATTGAAGTTTGTCGGCTCCGAATTTGCAGTAAATACAAGTCTGAAACTCTCGTTAAGCTCCACAACCCTCGGAGCATCAACTGTAAATGCACCCTGGGCCATACAAGCGATGCTTATAAAAAGTGAGCCCAGAAGTAACTTCACCCTTTTTAGATACATTACAATCATATTAATTCTATATTATTCTTCACCAGTTCTTCTCTTTTTGCCTTCCTTCCAATATCTTGACTTTCTCCTTGTTCACCTTTTCCTGAGTCTCCTTCTCCTTATTCTGTATTGCCTGTAACATTTGTTGCGCGGCCTGTGGGGTTATTTTTGGAGGCGGTTGCTGCTGTTTATCTTTATTGTCCTTGTTCTGATCTTTATTTGGGTCCTTGTTCTGATCCTTATTCTGATCCTTTTTGTCGTCTTTATTTTTGTCTTTGTTCTGATCCTTCTTGTCGTCCTTGTTTTGATCCTTGTTTTGTTTATCCTGTTCGTTCTTAAGCATTTTTTGTGCATAAGCCAGGTTCGATTTTGTCTGCATATCTCCCGGGCGGATCCTTAATGAGTTTTTGTATGACTCAACCGACTCTTTGTATTTTTTTTGAGCAAGGTTAAAGTTACCAATATTATGGAAAACATCTGCCTTCATACCTTTATCTACAACAGAATCTGAAACCGGAGCCAGAGTTTTTTCTGCTTCAGGAGCATTGTTGAGCTTGTACAATGCATTACCCAGATTATACTTAGCCTGTAAGGAATTCGGGTTCTTTTCAAGAGCTCTCCTGTAATCTATCTCTGCTTTTTGATAATTTCCTTTCTTATAAGCCGAATTTCCCGAGCGAATCTCTCCCCTCTCAACCTGCGCCCAGGCTGTATTTATTAAAAAAGCAAAAATTATCGTCAATATAAAACCTCTCATGTCTATCTGCTATTTAAAAAATATTTTCCCTTTTCTGTTCAAAATTATAAAATCCAGCAGAAAGAAGAACAGTGCAATCGCAAAAAAGTACATATACTGCTCATCGAAATCTTCAAAAACAACTGACTTATAATTCTGTTTGTCCATGTTGTGTATCTTGTCCACTATTGCATCAAGTCCAAAATCACTGTTGCCGGCCCTTACAAATACTCCTCCACCTGCTTCTGCTATTTTGGCCAGAGTTTCCTGATCCAGTTTAGTAACCACTATGTTCCCATCCTTGTCCTTGAGCAATTCTCCTCCTGGCATCTGTATCGGTTTTCCGGACTCAGAACCGATTCCCAGTGTAAAGATCTTTACACCCAGGTCATTTGCAGTTTTTGCGGCACTAACAGGGTCGTCTTCATGATTCTCTCCATCTGTAATAAGTATTACGGCCCGGCTGTTTTTACTGTCCAGACTGAAACTCTTGATACTAGCGTTTATTGCCTCAGCCAACGCCGTTCCCTGTACTGGTACTGACTCGCTGTTAATATTGTTCAGAAAGATTTTTGCCGATACATAGTCTGTTGTAATTGGCAATTGAACATAGGCCTGCCCCGCAAAGACAATCAACCCTATCCTGTCCTCATTCAGCTTGTCAACTAGACGTGAAATTGCAAGTTTGGCTCTTTCCAGTCTGTTTGGAGTATAATCTTCTGCAAGCATGGAATTTGAAACATCAAGGGCTATCATTATCTCCACTCCCTTGGTTTCCACATCTTTAAGCTTTGCTCCGAGTTGTGGCCGTGCCAGACCTAGTGCAAAGAAAAACAAACCCAGAGAGAAAATAGATAATTTTATCCATCCCCGACTGCGGGAAACTGTTGGCATAAGGTTCTCAATAACCTCTTTCTGCCCGAATTTCTCCAACCTCTTTCTTCTGCCTCTCCTTGATAAAGCATAAAAGAGAAACAGAAAAGGTATTACAAGTATCAGCAATAAATATTGTGTCTGTGCAAACTGTAACATATTCTATGGTATTCTACGTGAAACAAAAAGTCTGAAAATAACCTCAAAGACAAGAGCAAAAAGAGCAATCAAGGCAAAATTCATAAACAGCTCCTTGTATATAGGGAAAGAGTCTACATCTGTCCTGCTCTTCTCCATCTTGTTTATCTCCCCGTAAATCTCAAGCAGCTTTGTATTATCTGTGGCCCTGAAGTATTTTCCACCTGTATCATTTGCAATCTGCTGTAAAAGAGGCTCGTCTATCTCTACCTGTATCTGTTGTACATCAACCCCAAACGGAGTCATAACCGGATATGGAGCCATCCCCATAGCTCCAACTCCAATTGTGTAAACCCTCACTCCATAAGTCTTGGCAATTTCTGCTGCCATAAGCGGGGCTATCTCCCCTCTGTTGTTAACTCCATCGGTCAAAAGAATAATCACCCTGCTTTTTGCCTGCGAGTCTTTCAGCCGGCCCACTGCTGTGGCCAGGCCATTGCCTATTGCAGTGCCATCCTCTATAAGTCCGGTCTCAATCTCCTTCATGAGGTTGATAAGAGTTGCCCTGTCTGTTGTAAGGGGACATTGTGTAAAACTTTCGCCTGCAAACACAACTACGCCCATTCTGTCATTCGGTCGCTGAGCAATAAATTCGATAGCAATATCCTTTGCGGCACTTATCCTGTCGGGTTTGAAATCACGTGCAAGCATACTGGTTGAAATATCAAGGGCAAAGACAATGTCAATCCCCTCGGTATTAACCTTTTCAAAATCCTGAGATGAACGAGGTCGTGCTATGGCTGCTATTAATGCCGCAAAAGCGATAAACCTGAACAGAAAAGAGAGATGTCGCAGATATTTTTTGGATTGTCCTCCCTTTCCCCCCCATGGAGCAGATGTGGACAAACGTATTGCAGGTACCGAACCTTTAATCTCTCTCCATATATAGAGAGCTAAAACCGGTATAAGCAAAAATTCTAAATAGAGTAAATTCGGATATTCAAAAAACATACTACCTCCCTTTTTCTTGTTCCATTTCCTGTAAAAATGTGGCATTCACAAATCTCACAGCTACAGGTATAGCATTTTCATTCTCATCCTGTGTCGCCTTATATTTTGCAAACTTGACCAGATCAGACAACTTTAGAAGATCGCCAAGATTCTGATACTCCTTCGGTTCTATCTTCTCCTTTGAAAGAGAATCCAGAATCTCTTTGGATGTCATCTCCATTGTCTGGATACCGTATCTCTTTTCTATATATATTCTAAGTGTATCGATAATATTTGTATAGTAAAGCTTCTCCTGATTGTTCTGCCACAGTTCTTCCGACCTTATCTGCTCAAGAGTTCTTAACGCCACAATATGAGGAGGGTCTGCAACGACTGGTTTACCAAATAGTGATATCTTCTGTTTTCTGTTTTTAATAAACCTTCTGATAAGATATCCTAACAATACAACTATGTCAACAAGTGCCAACCATGGAAGGAACTCTTTTACGGTCTATGGCTATGTTATCTGATC